>JAFLJW010000119.1 GCA_022712815.1 Pseudodesulfovibrio sp.
CCTTTTCGATGATCGTTGTGATATCGGTGACCGCGATGATGATCGCGTGGCGGCCTCTGTATGAAATGGGGCAGGCGTGGATGTTCACAAAGAAAGGTTTGTTGTCCTTCTTGTAATGAAGCTGTTTGGGGAAATAGGCGCAACCGCTGCCGCCCTCGGAAAAATAGGTCAGGCAGCCCCTGTTGTGGTCCGGTCCGAGTTCCACGAATTTCATGCCGATGAGCTCTTCCTTGGTGTGGCAGTATAACTCTTCGCTTCGGGGGTTGGCATCGCGGATTTCACCGTTGCCGCAGTCCACAACAAAAATCGGGTCCGGCCCGGAATCAAATAAAGAGCGGTATTTTTCCTCGGACTCGCGCAGTCTGCGGCGATATAGTTTGATGGACCAGACCATGTTGCGGAAGGAATCGCGGAGCTGGACCACCTCGTCGCCTTCGTGCTTGCGGTAGAAGACGCAGTCAGCGCACTTGCGGTGCGTTTTGCCTGGGTTTCCACCGCCGCTACGGGATTGGTCGAAGTTCCAGCAGGGAAGGTCCGTGTTGGTGTAGGCCGGGCATTGGGAGGTGTCCCAATCTTCGCCCGGACCAAACTGAAGAGGGATGTCAAAGTTTCCCCGGCTGATTTCGTCGGAAAGACGGGTCAAGTCGGAGATGGGCTTGCTTATATACCGGGAAAGCCAGGAACTAAGGAAAATCGTGATGAGGATGACTGCGGAGATGAAGCCGAGAAAGGCCACGCGCAACTTGCCCACCAGAGAGTCGATATGGCCTTTGTTGAGTCCTACGTGGACGGTTCCGATGCGGTACAGACCTTCATTGATGGCTGCGGCCACATCGTAAATTTCCTGATCGTCCAGGCTGATGAGTTTGATGGATTCGTGTTCTCCTGCCGGGACATTATTGCCTCGCAGGTTGTCCGGGAGGTTGCGGGTCAGGGTGTGAGCAAGAATTTCACCGTGCTGATCCTCGATAAACACATATGAAATCAAATGCTTGCGCTGCCGAAGTCGGGCTTCATCGAAAATCAGGGTAAGGAGTTGGGGGACATCACCATCAAGGATATAGGTGCCGCCGTGCTCCGCAACCGAATGGGCGATGGCTTTGCCGCGCATCTCAAGTTCATGGGTCAGCGAACTGACCAGAATATAGCGGGAGACCAGCGCAATGGCCACGCTGATGAAAAGCACGGCTGCCAGCATGGAAAAGAGAAGCTTCTCACGCAGGCCGATACGCGAGAACTGGCTTTCTATCTTGTCGAGCAAACTCATTGACCGCCCCTTTGTTCAGTCTTGAGGCCGGGCCAGTCGAAGAATGGAATGAAGCGTCCGTTTTCCAGGCGGGTGAAATAGATGGTGTCGAGGCCCTGATGGTCATCCGGGCCGTAGGTGATGGAGATGCCTGGTCCAAGTTTCAGATTGCGGATGGATTCAATGGCGTCGATCAAGCCCTCACGGGTCAGGTCGGGGCCGGCTTTTTTCAAGCCCTCCACCAGGATGCGGGCGTTAAGAAAACCTTCCAGTCCGACAAAGCTCGGTGTGTCGGTTGGGAAGTAGTGTTTGAGCAGGGCAACGTATTGAACCGTTGCATCAAAGGCATTGCCCGGCCCGGCAGCAGGCGGTGGCACCACCTGGGACATGAGAACAGTGGACGCTGTGTCCATGCCGACTCTTCGGGCAAGCTCTTCCGCGCCGACGAACGAAACATTGTAAAAGACAGGATTAAATGATTTTGCATGGGCCAGTTTGATGAATCTCGCACAGGCTCCGTATGTGCCGACCATGACCACGGCTTCGGCCCCGGATTTGCGGATTTTTTCAAGCCCTTCGTTAACGTCCTGGGTGCCGCGTATGTATGAGCTGCGAGCTATGGGTTCAATTCCGAATTCCTTGAGAGCCAGTTCTGTTCCGATAAGTCCATCAAAACCATAGGCATCGTATTGGTAGAAGACGGCAATTTTTCGGATGCCCATATCGTTGATAAGGTGCTTCACCGCAGCCTCGGTCTCCTGATAGTATGATGCCCGAATGTTGACCACGTACCGATTGAAAGGTTCTCGCAGGGCATTGGCTCCGGTGAACATGCCGATAAGCGGCATTCTGGCTTCTTCCACCAGGGGAAGAACCTTGACCGTTGTTGGAGTTCCCACATAGCAGAACAGAGCGAACACATTGTTTTCAGTGATAAATTTTTGCGTGTTAACCAAACATTTGGGCGGGTCGTAGGAATCGTCAAAGGCCACGATCTTGATCTTTCTGCCATGCACGCCGCCTTTCTCGTTGACATGGCGGATATACGCCTCGGCTCCGCGCAGGGTCTGGGTGCCGAGATATCCGGCATGACCTGTCAGAGCCAGAGAGGAGCCGAGCTTGATCTCGGTATAGGTCACGCCGGGTGTCTGCGATTGCGGCATGGCGGATTCATCGGCCTGGTTGCAGGCAACCAGCGTCAGGCACAGGCACAATAAGAGCACTATCCATGTCCGATTGCACACTATTGGGCTCCAATGTTTATGTGTCCTAAGATAGAAGGCAATGCCTTTTGTTACTGGTCTGGAAAGGAAAAGACAAGGACCCCTCATTTACCCACGATTTAACATCATGGGAAAATACTATAGAATCGTTTGTTAGGGCGCTTCGTTCGGGTTTGTGGTCCGTTTTTACTCCTTGTTTTGCCTTTTTGATCTTCACTCAAACGCGTGGTGGCATCTAATCATTGATACGCCCTAGCCAAAGCGCGAGGTTGTAGGGTATGAACTGAACGGGAACTTTGAATGCAACCGGCCCAGGTGTGTCGGACCAAATAGAAGGAGAATAGCATGTTGATAGCAGACTGGATGACAAAGGACGTTGTTACCATCACCCCGGAAAGATCCATGATGAAGGTTTCCAAGGTCATGAAAGACAAAAATATCAGCCGCGTTCCCGTTGTGGATGAAGCGGGTAAGATTCTTGGTATTATCTCTGATCGTGATGTCAAGGATGCCTCGCCGTCCAAGGCGACAACACTGGACATGCATGAGTTGTATTACTTGCTGTCCGAGATCAAGACCCGGGACATCATGACCAAGAAGCCGGTGACCATCCTGGAAGACGAGACCGTGGAAAAAGCAGCGGTGCTCATGCTGGAAGGTAACTTTGGCGGCCTGCCGGTCCTTAACGACAACGGCGTTGTCGTCGGCATCATCACTGATACCGATATTTTCAAGGTGCTGGTGGAAATTTCCGGCATCTATGAGGGCGGTTCCCAGGTTTGCCTGCAAATATCCACCGCACCGGGCAGTCTGGCCCCGGTGCTCGATTTCCTCAAGGAAAGCGGTGCACGCATCATGTCCGTCATGACCCACAATGTGGCCGAAGAAGCCGGTATGAAGAATGTGTATATCCGTATCCGTGACATGGAGAAGGGCGCATTCAAACGGCTCAAGGCAACGCTCAACGAAAAATTCCCGGTCCTGTTCTGGGCGGTGGACCCGGTCCACCGCGTTCTGTAGCGGGTGTTGGAAAAGCCCTGATTGCATCGTTACGATTTAAAACACGACCCCGAACGTATTCTCATGCGTTCGGGGTCGCGTCTTATTTGCGTCTGGCCGCTGAATTTTTTGAACAGTCTGAAGTTTGTTCCCCCTCCCATGTTTTTTGTTTCAAGGGAAAAGAGTGTAAGAGCTCTTAAGTAATTTCCTGACACATCCGAAAAGAGAATGACCCGTAAGAAGAAAGGAGTCGTCTATGGGAAGTGTTGTTGCTCTTGCGGAATTCAGACAGTCCATTGAAAAAAAGGATGTCCGGCCTTCTCGCCGGGAACGCCCGAAGATCAGTGGCGGCGAGATTTGGGGCCGTAATTACAATGAGGTCGAAGCCATTGTTTTTGGCCTGCTCAAGATTCGTGATATTGTTGCCTATCACACCGGTAGTCATGATCAGGCCTTTGACCATCTTTGCCTGAGTGGACTGGCTGCGGCGTATAATATCGATGAAATGGGACCGCTCAAACTCAAGGCTGCCATCAAGCCCATCAAAGAATGGATTCTCGATGAGATGACCGAAGACAACAAACGGGATATGTCGTGGGCACTTGTCATCGTGGACCTCATTGAGAAGTCTCCCGTCAAGTAGCTGTTGACAGGCAGATGAGCTTGATTGTTTTTACAATAACGCAGCCCGTGAACAATTATGCAGTGCTATCAATTGCCGTATTCCAGTTCCTTGAGAATGGAGTCGGTCAATTGTCCGAATTGCAAATTTGCCCGACTGCGGGGGCGGTCCATTTCCACTTCAAGAACAGTACGGATACGGCCTGGGCGGTTGGACATGACAATAATCCGGTCTGCGAGATAAACAGCTTCGTCAACGCTATGAGTCACCAGCACGATAGTTTTTCGTGTCAGCTGCCATACTTTTAAAAGCTCTCGTTGCAGCAGGATACGTGTATGGGCATCCAAAGCCCCGAAGGGCTCATCCATGAGCAATACATCTGGTTTGTTTGCCAAGGCACGGGCAATGGCGACTCGTTGACGCATTCCACCGGAAAGTTCATGGGGGTATGCGTCTTTGAATTCAAGCATGTTGACCATTCGCAAATGCACAAGTGCGTCTTTGATCCGTTCACTTTTGGACACTCCGGAAAAAGCAGGCCCTGCTGCAACGTTATCAATAACGGTGAGCCATGGAAAAAGGGAGTATTCTTGGAAGACAAGGCCAATTTCGCCGCAGGGCTTGACCACGAGGTTGGACCTGTAATGAACAGTACCGGAAGAGGCTGCTTCAAGCCCGGCAGCAATGCGTAAAATGGTAGATTTTCCGCACCCGGAAGGGCCTACAATACAGGTAAAGGATTTTTCCGGGATAGTCAGTGTTATGTCATCGACAGCAAGAAGCTGTTCGCCTTTTTCGGTGGTGTATTCTTTGGATAGCTGGCGAATACCAATTATTTCCCCATTTACATGATTCATTATTCTGCCAGCCTGCGCCATGAAAAATTTTTCTGCTCAATATGACGAAATACCATGTCCATCGAGGCACCGACAATCCCGATTGAAATCATTCCTGCAATGACAATGTCGGTTGAGGCAAGAGTGAAAGCGTGGGTGATCATGTAGCCAATGCCTGAAAGCGAACCGGGCAGCATCTCGGCGGAGACAAGGCACATCCAGGCAATCCCCAGTCCAATGCGCATTCCGGTAATGATGGAGGGCATGGCTGCGGGAAGGAGAACTTTTCTGAAAATCTGACTTTCATTCGCACCGAGGACACGTGCGGAGTCAATGAGTGTGGCATTGACGCTGCGCACGCCGTGGATTGTAGAGGTCAGAATCGGGTAGAATGCCCCGATGAATATGATGAACAGCATGGAAAATTTGATGTTGTCCAAGTAGATAAACGTCAGCCCGGTCTCAACCCCTGAGAGAGTTGCAAGACTAGATATTCCGAACCACGCCATGACGAGAGGAACCCATGCCAGGGGGGGGATCGGCCTGAAGAGATTCAGGAACCCGTTGAAGAATTTGAAAATGAACCCGTAATATCCCATGACGACACCCAGAGGAATCGCCACCAGTGCCGCAACCGCATAACCCATGATTACACGTACGAAGCTGACCAGCACATTGGTTGCCAACGACCCCATGCTGATCAGATCTTCCGTGGGATGGCGCAAGAGCTCACCCACCTGATCTATCCCGGGCAGGATGACCTGATTGCCGATCTGATGAGCCAGGATTGTCCATATGACGGCTAAAAGAGCCGGGGCCATCATTGGTACGGTCAAAGACAGGACACGGGTTCTCATGGCATACTCCAACTTCCGGGACAGAATCATCAATGACGATTCCGTCCCGGCAAGTGTTTGAGGGCGTTTATTTTGAAAGACTTTTTTTCACAAATGAAAAGTCATACAGGAGGGGGGATGCAGAATTAATATCCGTATTTTTCAGGCAGCCCGTGAATTTGTTCATGCTGTTGAGCATGGTTAGAAAGACCGCTTCCCCGTTCAACCAATTTTGAGTGGGGTCAGTTGTATAGATGATTGTTGACTTGGAAACAGCCTCTTCCGGAACGCCGATCCACTGCGCTGATATCTTTGCTGTTTCAATTTTGTTGTTATTGCTCCAATTAGAGGATGCGGTCATCAGGTCTGTCATTGCCTGAACAATTTCAGGGTGGGAGGCGATAATCTGCTCACTCGCACCCATGACACAGCAGGGAAAATCTTTCCATTCTCCGGCTGGCGGAAGGTCCCGGGAGTCGAGGCCGATGTGTCCGACTTTCTTGAATTCCGCAACTGCGGGATGCGGAGCCGGGCCAACCCAGCAGTCAACCTGCTTGCTGAGCAGTGCAGGAATAAGATTGGAGGTGGACTTGAGATCCACCATCAGAATGTCGGCGTTAATCTCATTGGGGTTGCCGGTGATTGTAAATCCGGCTTTGTGCAATGCCCCTTCGAAAACAACACGCGGTGCGCTCGTGGGAGAGTGATAACCGATTTTGAACGGCATCTTGGATGCTTTGATGGCTGCGGCAACGTCTTTGTATCCATTGATTGTGCTCCCTGCGGGGAAAACCATGCTCATACCATCAACATGCAGTGGGCAAAGAATTTTGACTTTGATGTTTTTGTCGATACCGCTCATGAAGGCTGTGCTGGAAGCAAGCCCCAGATCAAGACGATTCATGGCAAAAAGAGTCGATGTTTCAGATCCGCTTTTCGAAACTATTAAATTGATCACTGCCATGGGTTCGCCATTGGCAGACATGAGTTTGAATTTTTGCCTGGGGACCATGGGAGCCAGATATGCGCCGCAGTCCTTGAACTCTTTTCCTTTGATGGCGGCGACCATCAGTGGCGTGTGATGGGTCGTGAAGACATAGCCGAGATAGACATTGGGAATCTTTTTTCCTGCCGCGTGCGCCGCTCCCAGGCCGATGCAAAAAGTCATAAGCAAGGCCGTAATGACAGTGCATAGCCCCTTCATGGATGGGGTGTTCATGGTTCATCTCTCCTCATAATGTTGATTTTTTACGAAAGTTCTATGAATGCTTCGATGCGGGTTCGAAGTTGCTCTGTGTCAGATTCCGAATAATCGGTTTCTATATGCAGGAAGGGGATTTTCAGTTTCTTTTCGACAAACCGCTGTAATGTCGTGGATTCGGCATTGTATGTGTGACAGCCGATCCAAGTCATATCCATGATCGCATCCACCTTGAAGGTGCTGACCATTTCTTCGATGGATTCCAGCCTGCTCTGGTTCGGGGTCATGCATGAACAAGGAATTTTCAGATAGCGGCGAGCAAGCGCTTCATGCGGATCGCCTGTTTCATCGACAGGCAGAGTCATTCCTTTCAATCCGGAACAGTTTTCCATACAGACGACTCTGGCACCGAGTTCTTCGGTTATCCGGATCGTTTTTTCAGACCCCTTGCCCACAGGACAGCCGGTCATCAAAATGCGAAGGCTTTGGCTTGCAGGAAGGTTCGGCTGTTTCAAGAAGGTCGCAAGGCTTGTTCGAAGTGCGGTTAACCGGGCAAGGTACTTGTCAGGAAATACAGCGAAACTCTTGCTTTCCTGTATTGCGAGCATGTCCCTTGCGGTTAAGGGTGATTTTTCATTTGCTGCCAAAATTGCTATCTGGTAAAGCTCGTTGCGTATTTTGTTTTGGAGAACAATCTGATTGTGCAACCCTTCTGCGGAGACTTTCACCTTGGAACATTCAAATAGAAAATCCTCAAGCTCACGCAAGCTCATCATCCAGTATTCAAATGGAGCCGTACCTTGTTGCGTGTGCGGCAGATGCATGAGGTGAAGGGGTTTCAATTTTCCCATCAATTCATACATCTTTTTTTTGCCGTCGCATGTTGTTTCGGCAATGAGAATGTCCGAAGCAGTGAAAAAGGGGCATGTTCCATTGAGAGCATACCCGTAGCTTGATTTTATGAGTGGGCACAGACTGGCAGGCAGATCTCTTTCCGCTTCCTTGATGGGAGCTTGTTTCTTTCCGCAAAGGCTGACCTGTGCAACTCCTGCGGCTCGTATGAGTTCTATCGGGGCGTAAATGCAATAAACTCCGGCAACCTTGCCACCTTCCTCCTTCCACGTATGGAGGTCCGAAATGCTCAGCTCGGAAAAATTGATGAAGTGTTTTATGTCCATTAAATGTTCACTCTGTGGTGTTGTGGCGTTGTGGCGTGTCAGCAATTTGTATTGCCATGCAACGCCGCGCCCATTGCACCAACCATGTCCGGCTCCTGGGGGACCAGGATGTCAGTGCCGAGGACTGCGTTGATTTCTTCTGCCAACAGCTTTAGTACGCATGGGTTGTTTGCCACTCCGCCACTGAATACCATGGGGAAATTCAAACTGACTCTGTTCAGCATGTTGACTGTGCGTTTGACGATAGCCTTGTGAAGACCCATGGCAATGCTTTCCGGGTGTTCGCCACGGGCCATGAGGGAGGTCGCCTCCGTTTCTGCAAAGACAGTGCATATGGAACTTATTTCAGGCGGATTCTGTCCTTTGAGGGCGTATTCACCAAAGTTCTCTATGGAAATCTGAAAGACTCCGGCAGTATATTCAAGAAACTTGCCCGTACCTGCCGCACATCGGTCATTCATCTCGAATTTGACGACCTTCCCTTTTGCGAGAGATATGGCTTTGGTGTCCTGCCCGCCGATGTCCAGAACCGTCCGTGCCTGCGGGAAGAAATGCATGGCTCCCAAGGCATGGGCCTTGATTTCAGTGATGGTCGAAAGTTCACATCCAAGATCAAGACGCTGGATGAGGTTGCGACCATAACCGGTCCCGACCAAGGAAGCGGGGCGCAACCCATCCAGCAGTTTGGTGCATTGGGATATGGGGTCGAAAGTTGTGGGAACCCGCAGGGTCAGTTCTGTCACTCCATCGACGAGGCCTACCAACTCTATTGAACGGGAACCGATATCAAGGCCGACGATCATTCAAGTGTCTCCACAAAAGCTTCAATTCGCGTCTTGAGTTGTTCCACATCTTCCATTGAGTAATCTGTTTCTATCGAAAGCATGGGGATGCCTTCTGCCTGGAGGGCCTTGTCAACCTTGAGGGCTTCATGAAGATATGGCTGACAGAACAAAAGGCTATAGTGAATAACGCCGTCCGCCTTGATGTCTTTGGCGAGAGCTGTGACATTCTCCAGCCTGTCATCGTTAGGAGTGAAGCACGCACAGTCAATTTTCATATAACGGTCAACAATTGCGTCGATCATGTCCTCAACAGTTTCACCGGATTCATCCACCAGATCGCGGGTATTGCGAGTGCCGATGCAGGATTCCTCTCCGACGATGACTGCTCCGGAACTTTCGATGACATAGGGGAGTTTCCAGTTGGGGACAGCCATCGGACACCCCGAAAGCATGAGTCTCGGTGCATTCTCAGGAGCAATTCCTTCATTCGATTCAACGCGATTTTCCAGTTCGTCGCACAGTTCATTGATCTTTGCCGTGAAACGGACCGGTTCGTCGTAAAAGCTGATTTGATTGATGAGCAGTGCGTCACGGCCGGAGATTGGTGCTGGTGATGCCGCACGCAGTGTCGTCAGCCGTTGAAGTGCCCGGCGTTTGGCGTTTGCAGTCCTGATGCCTTTTTTCAATTTTTCCGGGGTAATGGTGCGGCCTGTCACTTTTTCCAATTCGGCCATGTAGCGCAGGACTTCTGACTTCCAGAGAGTATGAGCGGCCTTTGATTTGGTCTGTGGAACTTCCATAATATAGGTTGGTACGAGCTCGTTGAAGGCCTCATAGGCTTTCTTTTTTCCATCGCAGGTCGTTTCTCCTACGATCATGTCGCTGGATTCGAGAAACGGACAGAGCTTGGCCAACTTGAAACCAATGAATGATTTTATCAAAGCACAGGTGTTTCGAGGGATCAATTGCTCCGCCAGATCACTTCCGGCCTCAGCCCCTGCACAGAGTCCGACATGAATGGCGTCGAGGGCCAGAGTGATTTCTTCAGGAACAAAAACGCAAAAAGAGCCGACTACTTTTCTGCCTTCAGCCTTGGCTTCTTGCAGTTCCTTGATGCGTAGTCCATGTATTTCGGAAAGGACAAAGTCCAAATACTCGGCACCCTGCAAGCGGTTTTCCTGAGATAAGTAAATGTCCCCGTAAAATTTTCCCAGAACCCCCAAAAGCGCGTCATGCGCATTCAAATCCAAATCCAATTTCTCCCACATTTCACGATGTGCTGAATCAGACACGGCTCCCCCCATTGAGTTTTAGTCAGTTTTATTGAAAATTATGCATTGGGATGAATAGATTTTGTCTATGCTGATTATGTAAAATGTCTATGATTAAGAGGAAGTGAATAGCAAGCCTTTTTTTCCTGCGCATGGTTTGACACAACAAGGCTTAAGGGCACACTGATTAAATCGTTTCCAGGCAATCAGCAGGAGGAAAGGATGAATCAACAGGTAAGTTTTTTGATTTGGAATACGCAACCAAGAAGAAGGTAACGCGTCGTGACCGTTTTTTAACGGCTCATCCAGTTAAAGCGTAACCGTAATCCGTTTTTCCCCTTGGCGTCCCCAAGGGATTTGAACCCCTGTTGCCAGCGTGAGAGGATATATTGGAAAAGACGGTAGGCCGTTTGCCTGCCTTATTTTAGCCGCTTACGCTAGACATTAAGGCCACGAAAAGCACGTTTGACATAGCTGAAGCCACGTGTATCGGACTTGTTTTTGCCCTTGTTGCTACCGCTTTATCTCCGATTTCAACCACGTCATGATGCCTCGGGTCTTGAGCCATCCGTCGCGCATGGCGTCACGGTAAAGCCACGCCTGATCTTTGCCTCCGAAGGTTACTCCCTGCGGGCTTATTTTCGGTTTTTTCATTGATGACCTGACAAGGGCCTTGGCAACCTTTGGCAGCTTTGAAAATGCTTGCTTGAACGCCTTTGAAGCCTGCTTTTTTTCGCCAAGGCGGAACAGGGCCAGAACTCTGCCATATGGTATCTCTGGCAGCATGTCGTCGGGGTAGCGCCCTGCCAATTCCAAGGCTTGCTGATTACGATCAGACTGGAGGTAGTGGTTCATAAGGTCCGCTCGGAATCCATGGTTGTCATTATGATTGAGGGCAAGGAACTCTTCAATCATGGTATAGTACTCGTTGTCCCTCTCGCCCTTATCATCTTTCAATGAAAGAAGCCGGGCCAAAGGCCGGAGAGCAGGACGGTTCTCAACAGAACGCCAATCAAGGCCTTTGCCCTCAGGGACCGAGGTCTTGGTGATGGTCCATGCCCGTTTCAAAATAGGCACGGCTAACCGGTCATCCGTAGCCCGAGTGGAACCGGGCATACAAAGCAACGCAGTGGCAAGATCATCGAGGATATCCAGGCTATCGAATGCTTCCGGGTGGTCGTGGAGGAAAGATGCCCATTCATATGCGATGTCGGGAGACCACGCCTCTTCATGTTCGTGCGGAAAGAACTGCACGCCAAAGGGTTTAGGCAGAGGAAAAACCTCTTTCCACAAGCTTTCTACGTCCACCAGTTTTTTTGAAGGCATGAGGGTATAGTCATCTTCTTCGTCGGAAAGCGGTTCCATCCCGTCCCGCTGTTTGTTGACCACTTCATCAAGAATTTCCTCAAGATCTTCAGTGCCAATACCTGCCTCCGTCAATTGTGTGTGAATTTGTTTTCTGAAGGTGGACATGTCATCCAGGTCCAGCGGCTCAATGGGGCTGAATTTGTATGACGGCAGGGAGCTATCCAAAGCCGTTTTCACCAAGGCTGGCAAAAAACCGGGAACGGCATCGTGAATTCCGGAAACAAAGCCGTGGTCTCCTTCAGGGTTATCCACAACGTGCTGCAAATGTTCGATCAGTTTTTCGTTGTCGTACAACCTGTCTCGCTTCAGTTGTGAAATCCAGAATTGTGCACGTTTTCCCGCTTGTTTGAATCGTCCTTCCACCATGAGGATTTGGATTTCCAGGATGCTCAATACCGCGGAGCCTGGAGTGTCAGCCATGGCTCGCTTGAAAGATGCCCATGCTTCATCAATTTTGTTGAGATCCAAAAAGATGAGAGTCTTGCGCTGATGCGCACATGAACGCAATGGTGATTTTGGAGATTTTTCGATCACATGGTCAAGCAGGAAGTGTTTTTTGTCCCTCAGCTCAAGATCATCATATGCGGTACAGAGTTCTTCCATGATGAACCCGGAGGTCTCGTTGGTGTAAATGATGATCGGGAAAAAGAGAGGCTCCGCAAGTTGAGCAGCTTCCTCAAGCATACCCTCATCAATATATCCATTGACTACCATTTCGATGGCCTCAAGTGGAACAGCTTTTTTCCGAAAGGCTTCTGTCTTTTGCTTGGAACTTAAATGTTCAAGCACCAACGACCAGACAACTTCCGCGGGCAAAGGGGGAACGTCCGCCAATCCCTGACAGCATTGTTTGAATTTTTTCCCTGAGCCGCAAGAGCACGGACTGTTCCTCTTGGGTTTGGGGATGGGAGAGGGCCGAAACCCATTGCCGGGCAGCGGTACTACATTCCAGATTTCACGCAACAATCCGCGCGCCATTATTTCCGCCGGCACTGTGTCAATGGCGGGAAAAGGCGTTTCCGGCGTCATGTACGTTTGAATGTTTTTAAACAACCACGCTCTGAAGGCATCGAAATCTTCATGCTCGATGATAAATTTGATGGAATCATCAAGCAATTGGAAAAAATTCAAGGGGGCCGAATTATTATCAGGGTCTTCAGGATAAAACTTCACGAGTGGTCCTTTTTTTGCTGAAATCCTATATGCTTCCTAGACCAACTGCAATTTATTGTTAGATAGCTGGAGAATGAGCGTATTCATAGGCGTTCAAAAAGAAGGTTCTTCGACGTTTCGCGTGGAATTCATGACGTGGCCACAAATTGAATTGGAGCGGCGATCAGATAGGCCCTGGTGATGAAGTTGGTCACGTTTCGGTAGCCACGCGCCTTGTCACGCAGGACCCGCCTGAACTAACCTAATGATCACCTCGGTTAATTCGTCTGCAAAGGACTCGTCCAGAGAAGCGTGACCTATGAGCAGACGATACCACATGGCACCAAAAACAATGTCCGCCACCAGTTCCAGGTTTTGCTCGGAGTCTATTTGCCCACGTTGCATTGCTTGTAGAAAAATTGAGTTTAAGACCGTACGTCGTTTTGCAACAAATTTTTCCCGGAACCTCTCGCGAAATTCTTCGTCCTTTTGCGCATGCGCCAGAAGGAAGCGGAGATGGACGCCGCCCCAATCAACGATGGCTTTCATAGATTGCCTCAGGAATTGACGGAGCGTTTCTCTCAGAGACTCAAAAGAGGAAACAGTGATGCTTGTGTCGGCTTGGCGGAGGACTACTTCCAGCACTATATCCGCCAATGAGGGCCACCAGCGGTAGATAGTCGGCTTGCCGACTTTAGCTCGCCTTGCGATGGCCTCGATGGTCAACCCGGCCCCTCTTTTTTCATTTAACAAATCATGGGTCGCATTAATTATCGCCTCCTGCGATTTCTCGCTTCTGGGGCGTCCGATTTTTGCCTTCACCATGTTTTCACCTCTGTACTCTTTGGGGATTTCTTATGCCATGCTTGACACGTGCTGGCAAGTTTCGTTACGCTTCGTAACGAAATAGATTTGACGGTTCCTACTGAGCACCCGATGAGAATCCAAATGCTCGCGAGAGTGAAATCGAACAAAAGACATTGTTTGCAGCATTCATGCATAATTGATGGAGTAGATGAAATAAAATGGAATCTGTAAAATTAGTTTATTTTTCTCCCACTGGAACAACAAAATCGGTTGTTCAGGGCATTGCTAGTGGTATTAATTCAAGCACCATGGAATTAATTGATATTACCAAGCCAGATGCAAGAAAAAACCCATTATTGACCTCGGAAAAGGACTTACTTGTAGTTGCGGTTCCCGTTTATATGGGAAGGGTGCCGGAATTATTAAATGAATGGCTGAATGCAATTCAAGCCCATAACACTCCCACAGTCTGTGTTGTTGTCTATGGTAATCGTGCATATGATAATGCATTACTAGAACTAAAAGATATTATACTTAAATGTGGGTGCATTCCAATTGCCGGTGCAGCATATATCGGGGAACACTCATTCTCAAATTCCGAGACATCATCAAAAGGGCGTCCCGATGAAGAGGATTTGAACCATGCAAAATTATTTGGAAAGAAAATACGTGAAAAACTACAATCTATTTCATCACTCTCTCAAATTTCTGATGTAGTTATGCCCGGCACGTATCCTTTCGGTGGAATTACGAAGTTATGGGATGTTGATTTTATTGCAGTGAGTGATTTATGCACACAATGTGGAGTTTGTGCAGAGGTGTGTCCTGTCGGAGCTGTCGATCCACAAGATAGTTCGATGATCAATCAGGAGAAATGCATCACATGTTGTGCATGTATCAAAAAATGCCCTCAAAACGCCAGAACCATGAAGCCTGGTCCGGTAAAAGATGCCCAAAAAAGGATTAATACACTTTATATAGAACCCAAAAAACCGGAATATTTTTTATAATGAATTAATCCCTGCATTCTTCATATCCCATTTTTCCTAACAAAAAAAAGTGCGCTGACCGGTTTGCCCGGCAGTCCTCTCTAGCTGTTTTCCCCTCAGCTGTGAGGCTTCATGCGCACTCTAACTCTTTTTAGAAATAGCGACTCGTTTCGCTGATTTATGGCTTTGTATGGTTTAACGAAGCATACCCTCCGCTATATGTTGTGAACCCGCTATATATAATGGGTCTATCCCTTCAGGACCTTTCCCTTGTAAGTAAAAGATAAGCATTCTGGAAAAGATGTCCAGCTCTGGACCGGCGCATGGCAAATTCATTTGCTTGAACAAAACGGCCTGATCGAAAAAGCGGACTGTGCCATGTTCTTACTTGGGGCTTGTATGACTTTCAGTATTCTCATAATACAGAGGCGTTGGTGACCACTTCCAATAAAAATGGAGATAGAATAGCCATGAATTTTCTGCCCATTCGTCTGATAGCGATAATCCTCTTTGTCCTGATGCTTGCGCCACAGGTGTCGGGGTCAAACGAGTTCCCCCTTGCACCGCCGAAAACATCCAGCCCCCGGGAGACGTTGGAAAGCTTTCTGGTCTGGTCAAAGGTCTTCCACAATGCCATGCGTGCACCAATAGAGGACCCTGCTGAAATTCAGGATGCCTTGGACAGGGCGGCCAGATGTTTTGACTTGAGTGAAATCCCCCCCACTCTCGTCAGCAATGTCGGGGTTGAATCCGTGCTTCGACTGCGCGAAATCCTTGATCGCATCCCTTTGCCGGAGATGGAAGACATCCCGGATAAAGCCGCTGTGAAAGCGCAATCCATTCTCAAATGGCGGATGGCACACACGGAAATAACGATTGGAAGAGCTGATGAAAATGCCCGGTTCGGAGCTTTTCTTTTTACCCCGGCAACGGTTGACAATCTGGATGATTATTATGAGGAAGTTCGCGATCTGCCCTATAAGGATGGTGCTATCCAAGGCGTTTACGAGGAATATCTCTATTCATATGGCTGGCTGATACCGGATGGCTTCATAAGCGGACTTCCAGACTGGATGAGACTGGGATATCTGGGACAGGCCATGTGGCAATGGCTCGGCCTTATTCTGACCCTTGTTTTAGGTTCTGCTTTGCTATGGCCGTTGCTAGCCTGGCATACAGGCTGGAAAAAGAGAAAAGGCAACGCTACATGGAAATTGAGCCGGTTGATTTTCCCCTTCTCTGCCATGGGGGTGTGCATCTTTATGGAATATCTCATCGGCACCCAGATCAATATCACCGGCAAGGTGCTGACTATTGTTACATTGGGACTGGAAGCTCTGTTTTTCCTTTTTACCGCATGGGCCATTCTCGTGGTCGGCAATGTTGTCATGTATGGGATCATCACCGCCCAGAACATCAAGGAAGAAGCTCTTGATGCCGACGTCATCAAGCTGGTCATCCGCCTTATTTCCATAATCATGATCTTTGCCGTGTTTTATCGGGCAGGACGTTATTTCGGTCTCCCTGTCACAGCGGTTTTCGCTTCCGCAAGTATCGCCGGTGTTGCGGTAGCCCTTGCTGCGCGTGAAACCCTGTCCAACTTCTTTGGCGGAATATCCATCTTTCTGGACCGTCCGTTCCGGGCCGGAGATTACATCGTGCTCGACACCGGCGAACGGGGCGAAGTCAAAGCCGTTGGGATGCGCAGTACGCGACTTCAGACACGCGACGACATACTTATCACCATCCCCAACTCGGTGATCACAAATGTGAAAATAGTCAATCAGAGCGCACCCAGGCAAAGTTTTCGCATACGCATCAAAGTCAGTGTCGCGTATGGCTCCGACCTTGAGCAGGTTGAAGAAGTCCTTATGAAAACGGCACAGGCCAACCAAATGGTGATGAAAAGGCCTACTCCGCGAGTACGCCTGCGAACTTTCGGGGATTACTCCATCAACTTTGAATTGCTGGTATGGGCGAGCAGGCCCCACGACCAAGGCCGGCTGACACATAATCTCAGCAAAGAAATTTATAATAAATTCAATGAGGAAAAGATAAAGATCCCATTCCCCCAACAAGACATCCACATTTGCTCAGGGGAGGCCGAAATAGCCAGGAAGGAGTCAAAAGAGTAACAACTCACCGCAGTTCTCAAGGCAACTTATCTCTATACGAAAATCCTCAGTCTTTTTTTTTGGGAATGG
>JAFLJW010000120.1 GCA_022712815.1 Pseudodesulfovibrio sp.
AAGTGGTGTTGCCGTCCTTGGCTTGTACGAAACAGGGAGCCTGACTGTCGTGCGATTTGATGTGACCATAAGCAGAGCTAGCCTCATCGGTATGGTGGTTGTGTCGTGGCTTTCCATCCTGGTTCTTGGCGGGGCCTGGATTGTTCAGATGTACTTCGAATTCAGGTCCGATTCGGATCAACTCAGGACAGAGCATTATTCTGCGCGGCGGGCTGAGGTCAAAGGGGAAGTCGAGAAGGCAGCCGCTTTGGTGGATGCAATCAGACGAGCCAGACTTGATGATCTGACGAAGGACATTCATCACAGGGTTGCGCTGGCAGAGAGTTTGGGTAAATCTCTGGTTTTACGGCTCACTCCGAGGATGAGTAACGGAAATATCAGGGCGACGCTGGTGGATGTTCTGGGTTCCGAAGTGCCTGGAGTTTCCGGATTGTACGCCGTCCGTGGCAAAACGGTATATCTTCTGACCCCATTCCCTCGCCTGATCGACAAACAAAAAGCTCTTGATCGGATTGTCGATGCCCTCAAAGACGTTGACCCAGGAGACAGGCAGTTTTTCTTTGATGCACCCGGTGACGGCCATCGGTATACGATGCTCGTTACCGTGAAACAGTTTGACAGACCGGCCATGCGCGTTGTCTCCGGTGCGTGTCTTGAAGTGGCGGATGCTGCCACCAAACTCGATGTCATCAGGCAGCTTGAGTCCGTTCGGTATGGTGCCGAGGGGATATTGTTCGGCGGTACGTGGCGCGGGGATACTCTCATTGGACCTGCCAAGGGCAGGAATATGTGGAATATCACTGATGCCGATGGGGTCAAGATTGTTCAGGAGCTTGTTACCGCTTCGCAACGCGGTGGCGGTTTTGTGTCGTACGTCATGCCTCTGCTCGAAAATCAACGCCATACTGACAAGATCAGTTACGCCATGAGCGTGAATGATTGGGGATGGTATATCGGGACCGGGTTGTATGTCGATGACATCGAATCCGTCATTGTCGAAAACAGAGCGCGCCTTGAGCGGAACATAATGCAGCAGGCCGGGGTTATCCTCGGAGGGTTGATTTTTTTGAGTCTGGTGGCGTTTGGTATTTCCCAACGTCTGTCGCGCAAGATGCAGGATAACATTCGGTTTTTCACCAATGTCTGGAACAGGGCCTCCTCAAAGGGCATCGAAATCGACGCTGATGCGTTGTATTACAAAGAGTTCAAAGATCTTGCCAAGGCCGCCAATCTCATGGAGAAAGAGCGACGGATTGCGGAAGACTCGTTAGCTGATAGTGTTCAGCAGTTCGAGGTGCTGGTGGCAAATATTCCTGGCATAGTCTACCACTGCGAAAACAATTCCAGTTGGACCATGAAATATATAAGCAGCTCCGCGCTTGATGTGACAGGCTACCCTGCGGCGGATTTTATTGATAATGAGATTCGTTCTTTTGGCTCCATCATCCATCCTGATGACAGGGCGTGGGTTGTGGCGGCCATAGCCGAAGATGTGAAACAGCAGAAGCCCTTTTCTGTGGAATATCGTATTATTCGAGCCGATGGCGAGGTGCGCTGGGTATCCGAACGAGGCAAGGCCCAGCACATAGGGGATGAGACTCCAGCCTGGTTGGATGGTGTGATCTTTGATGTTAGCGACAGAAGGCAGGCCGGAGACGAGCATTATGGTCATTTGCATTTTCTTGAGACCATGGAGCGGGTGGACCGGGCCGTCCGGCGATCAGACGATATTAAAACTATGCTCTCCGATGTCCTTGAGACAGTCCGACAAGCCTTTGATTCTGATCGGGTCTGGTTGCTGTATCCCTGTGACCCGAATTCACCGACATACAAAATTCCCATGGAGCGGACCGCCCCGGAATTTCCCGGAGCCCTGACCCTTGGGAAGGATGTTCCTATGGATGATGAAAGTAGGGAGGTCTTTGCTCTCGTTCTGGAAAGCAAGGCCCCACTGGCTTTTGATCCCACGTCGGAACACAAGATACCTGCGGCTACGTTCAAGTCTTTTAGTGTCCGTTCTCAATTGGTGACAGCATTGTATCCGCGTTTGGGTGAGCCGTGGATGATGGGAATGCATCAGTGCCGAAATGCCCGTATCTGGAATGAGGATGAACTCCAGCTGTTTAAGGAAATATGCCGCCGGGTGGCTGATGCCCTGAGTTCCATGCTCATGATCCGGCAACTTCACGATAGTGAAGAGAAGTTCCGTACCTTTTCCCAGCAGACCATGCTGGGGTTGTGCGTGATTCAGGACGACCATGTTGTTTTTGCCAATCAGGCCTACTGCGACATTTTCGAGATATCCATTGAAGATATGCTGGCCCTTCCTCCCGGCGGATTTATCGAGCTGGTGCACCCTGACGATCGCGACTTTCTCATGGAGCAGGCGCGCAAGAAACAGGAGGGTGATTCGGATGTGGTTCCCTCTTATATCTGGAGAGCTTTGACTTCTACGGGCCGGGTTAGGTGGGTGGAGATTTATTCTCGAACCATTATTTTGGGTGGTCGCAAAGCAGACCTTGTGTCCTTGGTGGACATTACCGAGAAGAAGCAGGCCGAGGAAAATCTGGAGCAGGTTATTTCGGAGCGGACACAGGCTCTGGCCCATAAGGCTGGCGAGCTTGAGAAGGCAAATGTCCGGCTCATGAAACTTGATGAAATGAAGTCCTCATTCCTGACCACTGTATCTCATGATCTGCGCACGCCGCTGACTTCGGTGCTCGGCTACGCCAAGCTGGTTCGCAGGGATTTGAAGAAGTCTCTTGATGTTGTCGACAACGAATGCGTGCCGGAGCAGGAACGTATTATCAACAACCTTGCAGTGATGGAAGCGGAGGGCGAACGCCTGACTCGCCTGATTGACGATTTTCTGGACCTGACTTCCATCGAGGCCGGAGCCGGGAAATGGTACGATAAAATCATTTCTGTCGACGATTACATTTTCCACATAATGAAACAGGTTGAAATCAGGGTTGGTGTAAAATCCGGAGTGGAGTTGGTTCTTGATATTGTCGGGGAGTTGCCTGAAATGACGCTGGATCCTGACAGATTCGAGCAACTTCTGGCCAATTTGCTGACCAATGCCATCAGGTATACTCAAAAGGGGAAGATCACACTTCGGGTTGAAAGTCCTGATGGGCGTGGACTTGAGATCAAGCTAAGTGATACAGGCAAGGGGATGCCCAGAGGTGAACTTAATGCTATTTTTGACGCCTTTCATCAGGTGGAGGGCGGCGACACGCTGGTCGATGAAATCAAGGGCTCCGGGCTGGGATTGTCGTTTTGTCGTTTGATTGTCGAGCACTATGGTGGAAAAATATGGGCCAAATCCACCCTTGGGCAGGGAAGTACCTTTTATCTCACACTGCCTGGTTCCCTTGATTCTTGATTGTTCAGCTTATTCCATAATCAGATTTGAGTCTTGGTCCACGCGGGTAGCTGTCACAGGCTAAACCGTGATGGCTGAATGTTTTTTGACGACCGGATTGTTGACGAAGTTATCCGGCAGAAATAAGTGAGTTTACATTTTAAGTTTACAATGATCACAACAGCTTGATAGGATCAAAGAATCAAACAATATTCAAGTTTACCAAGACGGGAGCATTATGTTCAAACGTTTTTTCATCCTTGTTGTCGGTGTTTCTCTTCTATGCCTTTTGGTCGTGCCGCATTCGGTCATGGCCTCGGGAAAACCTGCTTCCGAAGCGGTCTCCATACCCGGTGGTGCATCCACCGAACAGGTGAAGGACATTATGGCAGGGATGAGCGATGAACAGGTTCGTGGCCTGCTTATCGAAGAGCTGAAAAAAGACGCAGTCAAGAAACCGGTAGACACAGGTCCCAAGGGCATTGCCGGTATTGTCCAGAGAATGAAGGCTGGCGCGGCTCTGGTCCACGACCGTTTTGAGTATCTTTTTTCCGGCGCAACCGCCGCGCCCAGAGAATTGCCCAATGCTTTGCGTGGCATTCTGGCCGGAGATGGTGACCTGACTGCCAGCAAAGCAGTCTTGGGTATCGCCATCCTGAGTCTGCTCTGGTTCGGGGCAATGTATTTCTACCGCAGGAAGACCGCTGCCGCCCGCCTGAGTATTGAGATAACCCCGGTGGATTCGCTCTGGTATACCCGGATGGGCCGACTGTTCCTCCGTGCTCTTCTGGATTTTTTCGGCATGGTTCTTATCGTGGCGATCGTGTTTGGCCTTTACCTGACCCTTTTTCACGAAGGTCATTCTGGCAAGCCGGTGATCATATCCTGGCTGGCTGCCATGGTTTTTCTGGAGTTCACCAAGCTCGTCGCTCGTTTCATCCTTGCCCCCAAGGCTTCGGCCCTTCGCTACCTTCCTCTCTCGGATCAGGTGGCGCAGTACCTCTTCAAATGGACTGTCTGGATCGCTCGTGTAATCGCGGTAGGGTTGCTGCTTACAACACTTGTCCGTCTGCAAGGCGGTAGCGAGGCTCTCTTCCTGCTGGTGACCATGTTTTGCGGATTCATTGTGGCTTTCATGCTCGTTTTACTCGCCCTGCGGAACAAGAAGGGTGTTGCCGAAACCATCCGAGGATGCAACCGGCCTGATACGATCATGTACCAGTTCGCGGCTGTCTGGCACATGGCGGCCATTGCGTACATCATGGGCTTTTGGATGTGCTGGGTGCTCGGTCTTATGATTTTTGGGGGCAAGGCGATGCTTCCGGGGATAATGACGATTTTGTCCGTGCCGATCTATCTCATCCTTGATTGGGCGACCCAGCGTCTGGTGGCTTTTGCTGCGGACATGGCTGGCCCGGCTATACCCAAAGGCGCGGACGACGAGGATCATGAGAGTGCTGAGGCTGACGACGGGGATGAAAACGGGGCTGACGACGAGTGCGCTTCGGAGTTCGTCGGTCATGACGTTACCCGGTTCCAGTCATTCCTCAGCAAGGGATTTCGTGTAATTGTGCTGATCGGGGCAATCTTTGGCCTGCTCCGGGTTTGGGGCGTTGATCTCAACGTGGGTCGGGCAGCGGTCCATGCTGCCTTTGAAACGATGATTACGCTGGTTCTGGCCTATATTCTGTGGGTTTTCATTAGCAGGTTGATAGAGCGCAAGCTGGTGGCCAAGAGCCTTGAGGAGGGCGGCGGACATGAAGGCGGTGGTCCCGGTGGCGATCGTTTCAGCACCTTGCTTCAGCTCCTGAAGAAATTTATTTTTGCGGCAATTCTTGTCATTACCGTACTGATTATCCTGTCCTCCCTTGGCGTTGATATCGGTCCGCTTATCGCAGGTGCCAGTGTCTTTGGTATCGCCATCGGCTTTGGTTCCCAGACGCTGGTCAAGGACATAATCTCAGGGATATTTTTTCTCACTGACGATGCATTCAGAGTGGGAGACTACATTGAGGCCGGCGGGGCCATGGGAACTGTCGAGGAAATTGGCGTGCGGTCGCTCAAGCTGCGGCATCACCTTGGCTTTTTATACACCATTCCCTTTGGCTCCATGAAGCTGGTCAAGAACAACACCCGAGACTGGGCGGTCATGAAGCTGCAATACTTGGTGCCGTTTGATACGGATATCGGTGCGGTCAAGAAAATCATCAAGAAGATCAACAAGGAAATTCGCGCCGTTCCAGAACTCAACGCGGTAATGCTGGCAGATATCAAGAGTCAGGGCGTCAAGGCCATGGAAGAGTACGGCATGCGGATGCGTGTGAAATTCATGACCAAGCCGGGCGGTCAGTTTACCTTGAGGAAGCTGGTGCTGGCCAAGATGCGCAAGGAGTTCGCTGCGGCGGGCATTGAGTTCGCAAGACCGCGTGTCTCCGTCCACATCCCGAATGGCGCGGAATTGAACGATGATGAGCGGACACAAGTCGCGGCTGCCGCAAGTGAAGTCGTGAATGCGAAGAAAAAGAAAAAGGAAAAGGCCAGGAAGGATGACAAACACAGCATTTAGCCCTCCGTCAGAATAGTCCGAATATGCGTGTGGTCCCGTGGGTGAGTTTCATGGGACCGCACTACTTGTGAGGGACGCTGTTTCGGGTTAGGTTTCCTGAGTTATCCGCTCAATTTTAACCGAATCAATCAGGAGCGACCTTTGCCCGCCAAAGACAATTTGCACGCCCTTTTCTATCCTGAGACCGTGGCCGTTATCGGCGCATCTTCCGCTCCCGGCAAGGTGGGGAATACCATTGTGGCCAACATGATCGGGGCCGGATACCGGGGGAAGCTCTTTCCCGTGAACCCCAAGGGAGGGGAGATAGAAGGGCTTGCCGTGGTTTCCGATATCGCGGACCTGCCTCGTGGACTTGACCTCGGTGTGATCTCGGTTCCGCGCCAATTCGTCATTCCGTCCCTTGAAGCTCTCGCTGAAATCGGGGCCAAATCGGTCATCGTCATTACCGCCGGATTCAAGGAAGTGGGCGGGGAAGGCTACCACCTTGAACAGAAGATTATTGAACTTTGTGACAAGCATGGTATCGCGCTGCTTGGTCCCAACTGTCTGGGCATGATGAATACCGCGGTTGGCGTCAACGCCTCCTTTGCAGCAGGTCATCCCAATCCCGGCTCCATTGCATTTTTTTCCCAGTCCGGTGCGCTCTGCGTGGCGATCCTTGACTGGGCGTTGGGTGAGAATGTCGGTTTTTCCAAGTTCGTTTCCTTGGGCAACAAGGCTGTTCTGGACGAAGCGGATATGCTCGAATATCTCAACAACGACGAAGATACACGAGTCATTCTCGGTTATATCGAGAACGTTGAACACGGTGAGTCATTTCTCAGGCAGGCGCGTAAAACATGCCTGAACAAGCCGGTTATCATGATCAAGTCCGGCACCACGGCCGCGGGTGCCAAGGCCGCGTCCTCGCACACCGGAGCCATAGCCGGTTCGGACCAGACCTATACTGCCGCCTTTCACAAGTCCGGGGTTATCCGGGTGGGTGATGTGGCATCGCTCTTCAATCTGGCTCAGGCGTTTTCCAGTCAGCCGTTGCCCAAAGGGCCAAATCTGGTAGTCGTCACTAACTCCGGCGGACCGGGCATCCTGGCCGCAGACTCAGCGGACCGATCCCACCTGACCATGGCCGGATTGTCCCAGAAAACCATCCAGCGGCTTCAGGAATTTTTGCCCAGCTACGCCGCTTTCTACAACCCGGTGGATATCATCGGCGATGCCGATGCCAAGCGGTATCGCCAGACCCTTGATGTGGTGGCCGAGGACCCAATGGTCCATTCCATCATGGTCCTGCTTACCCCGACCGCGACTGTCGAGATAGAGAAAACCGCTGAGGCCGTCATCCATACGGCAAAGAAATGCGGCAAGCCGGTTTTTGCCTGTTTCATGGGCAAGAATCGCGTCAGAAAGGCCCGTCTTATGCTCATGGAAGCGGGAATTCCGTGTTACGCCTTCCCGGAACCAGCCGTGCGTTCTATCGAGACGATGTACGAGTATTATCTGTGGAAACACCGCCCGGAACCCAAATACGCCCGGATCAAGGGCGACAAGGAGCGGGCACTCAAGGTGATCCGGAAGCATGAGCAGCGCAATGAACCGGAAATAGTGGAGTTTGAAGCTCAGGAAGTGCTCAAGGCATACGGGCTGCCCACGCCGCAGACCTCGCTGGCTCGTTCTTCTGATGAGGCCGTGGCCGCGGCAGAGGAGATCGGCTATCCCGTGGTGCTCAAGATCGCCTCGCCTGATATCTCCCACAAATCAGACGTGGGTGGCGTCAAGGTCAACCTGAATGACGCTGCCGAGGTCATGTCCGCCTTCAAGGACATCACGGCTCGCGCCCAGCGGATGCGGCAGGAGGCCTATATCGCTGGTTGTCTGGTTCAGGAAATGGCTCCTCCCGGAGTCAAGGAAGTGATCATTGGCTTCAAGCGTGATGAGCAGTTCGGCCCTATGCTCATGTTTGGGCTGGGTGGTATTTACGTAGAAATCATGAAGGATATTTCATTCAAACTGGCTCCGCTATCTTATCAGGATGCCTTTGAGATTGTGCGCGAGATCAAGTCGTATATGCTGCTCAAGGGTCTCAAGGGTGAGGAACCGGTTAATTTTGTTGCTTTGGAAGAGATCATCATGATCATGTCCCAGCTTGCGCTTGACCTGCCTCAGGTCTGGGAGGCCGAGTTTAATCCGGTGCTGGTCAACCATGAGAGAGCCATTGTCGCGGATGTGCGATTGACCCTGCACCTGAAAGACGAGCAATAACTGAATTTGAAAGGTTTTTTATAATCAAAGGAGAGAGAAGAGATATGGAAGGCCACCTGCGGCGGCGATGAAGAACGAGCAAAGAGGTTTCGTCCCCTCCGGGCCGAGGTACTTTTGGACCAAAGCGACCAAAAGTACCCAGATATGGACCCGCCCCAATGGCAAGAGCTTTTTTTGATGGTGGTGCAGAATCGAATGCAGTCATATAGTCGGCCTATGCTCATGGCATGGCCCTGATGGATTCCGCGCCCAAGACCCTTATCAAAAATACGACTTTTCAGTCATGGGTACTTACAGGTTCTTCTTGGGCCGGTTCGACCTGTTTATCATTAAATAATCACTTATCGCATTTCGGCGGAAGGTTCTGCAGAGGCTTGATACTCTTCATTTTTTGTCAGTAAAATTCAAGCCATACGCGCCATCTTGTTGGCTTGAGCAACCGAAGTTCGAGCATTACCTCGTCGTTCCATGGGGCTTGCCAACCACAAACTTCGACTATCCTTTTTGTTAAGGCAGTGCCGCAGGAGTGCTCGACCTCCGTGGATGAGCAACGTGC
>JAFLJW010000421.1 GCA_022712815.1 Pseudodesulfovibrio sp.
GAGAACGTCCAGGCAACGATCAAATACCCACATGTCCGCTTCAGGCGTACCTGCGAGATCTACTGGATTCTTGATGGGACAATGCGGCATCAGGATTTCTTTCAGTTTGTCCTGAGTTGCATCGGAAAGGACCGGGGCTTCAAGGTTGAACTTTTCAGCGAAATCAGTGGCCATAACGCCGTGTCCGCCACCATCTGTCAGGATGGCAATGCGCTTGCCCTTGGAAGGCTTGCATTTGGAAAATGCTTCGGCGGCATCCAGAAGCTGGCCGGGGCTGTCTACCCGAAGAACACCAGCCTGCGTGAGCGCGGCATCGAAGACTTTCTCACTACCGGCAAGAGAGCCAGTGTGGGATACGGCAGCTCGAGCGCCTGCTGCACTGCGACCGATCTTGATCCCTACAATCGGCGTCTTGGCTGCTGTCTTCTTGGCTGCTTCGATAAACTTGCGGCCATCTTCTTCACTTTCGACGCGCAGACCTTCCATGTACAAAAGAAGGACTTTAGTGGCTTCATCCGTTTCAATATATTTAACGAAGTCATGAAAACGCATGTCCATCTGGTTGCCAATGGTTGCCCAGCAACTGTAGCCGAGATTCCTTGATTTGGCATTGAAGTTGATATCGATACCAAAGTTACCGCTCTGCAGAACCAGACTCATGGGGCCGGGAGCTAAGTCAATAATGCTCGCGTTCATGCTCTTGGCCGAACTGTATGTGCCCATGCAGTTTGGACCCTGAACACGCATATTGCCCTTACGGGCTATTTCCAGCATCTTCCGTTCCAGCTCTTTCCCTTCCGGGCCAACTTCACCAAATCCGGTGGAAACAACAATGGCGCACTTAACGCCTTTTTCCACACACTGCTCCATAACGGGCAGAATGAACTTGGGGGCAATGGCGATGATGGCCATATCCACTTCGCCTGGCACAGCGAGGATATCCGGATAAGTAGGATGGCCAAAAAGTTCGCCGCCGGAACGAGAAACAAAATAAATGTCTCCGTCAAATTTGTTTTCAACCAAGCTTTTTGCAGTCCAATAGCCATACTTCTTCGAATCGGAAGAAGCGCCGATCAAAGCTACACTTTTGGGTTGAAACAGGGGGACCAGATCACTCATGAAGAAACTCCTAATATAATCCATCCCCAGCACGACTGAGGATGGAACAATTATATTTATTCTGTGACAACACCAATGGCCATGTCAGGGCAAACGATGCCGCAAATATCGCAAAGGACACAATTATCGGGATTTTCCTGAACTACGTAGTTGTAACCCTGGCCGTTGATTGCACTGCCCATAGAAAGCACATTTTTAGGACATTTATCCACGCAGAGCCCGCATGCCTTACAACGACGGGTATCGATAACATGATGTTTATTACTCATTACCGGACTCCTTATTCATAGCGGCGTAACCAGCGCGCAATGCCT
This sequence comes from Pseudodesulfovibrio sp., assembly GCA_022712815.1. Taxonomy (GTDB): domain Bacteria; phylum Desulfobacterota; class Desulfovibrionia; order Desulfovibrionales; family Desulfovibrionaceae; genus Pseudodesulfovibrio. The sequence goes on from JAFLJW010000421.1 coordinate 1,434, forward strand.
CAATATTCAGACCGACCAGTTTCGGCTTCTTGGCTCCGAAAACTTCATTTACGACTTCTTCAACCGTTTCCAGCTTGAGAATCCCGGTTCCAGCAAGAACAGCACCCAGCATAACCATGTTAGCGCAGCGAACAGTACCGAGCTTTATGCCCATTTCCGAGACAGGAAGCAGAACCTGGTCAAAACCATTTGCATCCTTGGGAGTCTCAATCATTGAGGTGTTGGTGAAGAGTTTTCCATCGGGAGCAACGCCTTCATAGCAGTTTTTATAGATGGACTGACTGAGAGCCACAGCGATGTCCGCATCATTTTCCACGATGGGGCTACCGATCGGCTCGGCAGAAATGATCACGTATGCAGTGGAGTCACCACCACGCTGTTCAATGCCGTAGGTCTGAGTCATGACAACTTTCAGATTTTCCTTGATAGCTCCAAGGCAGACCATTTTTGCCATCAGCGCGGACCCCTGCCCGCCTGAGCCTGAAAACATACATTTATACAACATTAGCCTGCTCCGTTTCATCTTTGAAGACCTGAGGTTTGAAATAGTCCGCCATCTGCGTGTCACACCATTCGTAAGATGCTTTCACATTCTGCTTGAGCCCGGTGGGACAAGGGACGATCACTTCAACGAACGAATAACCCAAGCCCTTGACCTGGCATTCGAATGCCTTTTGGATGCTCTTCTTGGCCTTGCGAATAGCCTTGGGAGAGGCAACCGACTCACGGGCCAAGTATTTTACACCAGGCATGAACTGCATCATCTCCGGCACCAGAAGAGGGTGACCCTGACGAGAAGTATCCCTGCCTTTAACGGTGGTAGACGTAACCTGACCGGCCAAAGACGTGGGGGACATCTGACCACCAGTCATACCGAAGACGGCATTATTGACCATGATGGTGGTAATAGGCATGCCTTTGTTGGCAGCGTGAAGAAGATCGCCAAGACCGATTGCGCAAGTATCGCCATCACCCGCATAAGTGAAAACAATATTGTCCGGCCTGGTCAGCTTGTAGCCAGTAGCAAAAGAAGGAGCGCGACCGTGCGTGGCTTCGATGGCATCTATATCCATATAGTGATGGGAAAACCCACCACAGCCGATACCTACGATGGCGATCGTCCTATCCATAACGCCCAGATTCTCAATGGCCTCAGCCACGAGCCTGGTCACAATGCCATGACCGCAACCAGGACAGTAGCTGGTCAATTT
>JAFLJW010000249.1 GCA_022712815.1 Pseudodesulfovibrio sp.
CATTTTCTCAATTTCGCAGCGGCTAATCCGCCTCTGCTCAACCAAGGAGGCCATCTCATGAAATGTGACCGCCGAAGATTTTTGAAGCTCACAGCCTCGTCAGCAGCGTGCCTTTCCCTGGCTCAGCTCGGCGTCAGCCTGACGCCGATCAAAAGCTATGCTGCCGACCTAAAAATTGACGGAGCAAAGGAGGTGCTCACCGTCTGCCCGTTCTGCTCCGTAAGTTGCTTTGCCATCGGCTACGTGAAGAACGGAAAGCTGGTAAGCGTCGAAGGTGACCCGGACTACCCCATCAACGAAGGTTCTCTATGCGCCAAGGGTGCGGCCATGTTTACCATGACCACTTCGCACCACCGGGTGCAAAAGCCCATGTACCGCGCTCCGTTCAGCGACAAGTGGGAAGAAAAAAGTTGGGACTGGATCATCGACCGCATCGCACGCAGGGTCAAGGATACCCGTGACAAAGAATTCGTCAGTAAGAACAAGGCTGGACAGCAGGTCAATCGCCTGGAATCGATGTTCCTTATGGGGACGTCCCACGCCAGCAACGAGGAATGTGCACTGACGCACCAGTTCGCCCGAGGTCTCGGCGTGGTGCATATGGACCACCAGGCACGCGTGTGCCACAGCTCCACCGTGGCGGCGCTCGGCGAAAGCTTCGGCCGGGGCGCCATGACCAACCACTGGATCGACATCAAGAATGCCGACTCCATCCTGATCATGGGCAGTAATGCCGCTGAGCATCACCCGATCTCCTTTAAGTGGGTACTTCGGGCTAAGGATAAGGGCGCCACCGTAATGCACGTGGACCCCAAGTTCTCCCGGACCTCGGCACGCTCCGACTTCCATGTCCCCCTGCGTTCGGGCACGGATATCGCCTTCCTGGGCGGCATGATCAAGTACATCATCGACAACAAAAAATACTTCAATGAATACGTTGTCGAGTACACCAATGCCTCGCTGATAGTAGGCAAGGCCTTCAACTTCAAGGACGGCCTTTTCGCGGGCTACGATCCCAAGACGCGCTCCTACGACAAGAGCAAGTGGGACCTTGAGTTCGATTCCCGGGGCGTACCCAAGCGCGACAAGTCGCTCAAACACCCCCGCTGCGTGTTTCAACTGCTGAAGAAGCACTACTCCCGCTATTCTCTGGACAAGGTCTCCTCGACCACTGGCGTTGCCGAGGAAACTCTGCTGCGCGTGTACAAGACCTACACCGCCACGGGGTCCGGCACCAAGGCCGGAACCATTCTCTACGCCCTGGGTTGGACCCAGCACACAGTGGGTGTGCAAAACATCCGCACCTCCGGCATCATCCAGCTTCTGCTGGGCAATATAGGCATAGCGGGCGGCGGCATCAACGCTCTGCGCGGCGAACCCAACGTCCAAGGGTCCACCGACCACGCCCTGCTCTACCACATCCTGCCCGGCTACATGGCTATGCCGCAGGCGGACTGGTCTACGTACGCCAAGTACAACAAGGCCAACACCCCGATCAGCAACGACTCGCAATCCGCAAACTGGTGGCAGCATAAGCCCCAGTATTTCGCATCGCTTCTCAAGAGTTGGTTCGGTGACAACGCCACCAAGGACAACGGCTTCTGCTATAAACTCCTGCCCAAGATGGACAAGGGCGAGGACTACTCCTACCTGTTCATGTTCGACCGCATGTACCGGGGAGCCATCACCGGCGGTTTCTTCATGGGCCTGAATCCCATGAATAGTGTCCCCAACACCAACAAGATCCGCAAGGCCATGGACAACCTCGACTGGGTCGTCTGCGCCGAGCTGCACAACTCCGAGACAACGGACAACTGGCGTCGCCCGGGCGTTGACCCGAAGAAAGTCAAGACTGAGTTCTTCCTGTTGCCCTCGGCCCATCGTCTGGAAAAACTCGGCTCCGTGACCAACTCCGGCCGCTGGCTGCTGTGGCACGGACAAGCCATCCCTCCCCAGTACGAGGCGCGTCCATTCGGCGAGATGTACATCCCGATCATGAACAAAATACGCGAACTCTATGCCAAGGAAAGCGGCACCTTCCCCGACCCGGTGCTCAAGCTCGACTGGCCTGAAAAGTACGATCCCGAGGATCTGTGCCAGCGCATCAACGGTCGCTTCACCCGCAACACCGTCGTCAAGGGCAAGAAGTACTTGAAGGGACAGCAAGTGCCGTCCTTCGTCTCCCTGGCGGACGATGGATCGACGTCCAGCCTGAACTGGCTCTACTGCGGAAGCTGGACCGAGGAAGAAGGCAACAAGTGCCTTCGCCGCGACCCGAAGCAGACCCCGATGCAGGCAAAGATCGGCCTGTATCCCAACTGGTCCTGGTGCTGGCCGGTCAACCGCCGCATCCTCTACAACCGCGCCTCCGTCGACCTGAACGGAAAACCGTTCAACCCGAAAAAGACCGTTATCGAATGGAAAAACGGCAAGTGGATCGGCGATGTACCCGATGGCGGATGGCCGCCCATGGCCACCGGCAAGGGCAGGTACCCCTTCATCATGCACCAGCACGGTCTGGCCCACATCTTCGGCCCTGGCAGGCAGGACGGCCCCTTCCCCGAACACTACGAACCGGTCGAGACGCCAGTGAAGAGCAACCTGTTCTCCAAGCAGCTCAGCAGCCCGGTCTACAAGTTCACCACGAGCGCCCCGGACGTGCTAGCCAAACCGGCGGACCCGAACTACCCCATCGTGCTCACGACCTACAGCCTCACCGAACATTGGTGCGGCGGCGGCGAGACACGCAACGTGCCGAACCTTCTCGAAGCCGAGCCACAACTCTACGTGGAGTTGAGTCCGGAACTGGCAAAGGAAAGAGGTATCAAAAACGGGGAAGTGATTATTGTCGAGAGTATCCGGGGCAAGGTCGAGGCCGTTGCCATGGTTACAGTGCGCATGCGTCCATTAAAGGTTCACGGCCGCATCATTCACGAAATCGGCATGCCTTACTGCTTCGGCTGGACCACTCCCGGATCCGGCGACTCCACCAACCGGCTCACGCCTTCGGTGGGCGACCCGAACACCACCATCCCGGAATACAAGGCGTGTTGCGTGAACATCCGCAAGGCGACCAAGGTCACCGAGCTGGCCACCCCATAAGAAAAGGAGAACGTCATGCCCAAAACCATACTGATAGACACCTCCCGTTGCACAGCGTGCCGCGGGTGCCAGATCGCATGCAAGGAATGGCACGAGCTGCCCGCCAACAAAACCTACCAGGTAGGCTGGGGCAGCCACCAGAATCCGCCGGACCTAAACCCCAACAACTACAAGCTCGTCCGCTTCAACGAACACCTTGATAACGGCGTGGTCCGATGGAACTTCTTCCCCGACCAGTGCCGCCACTGTGACATCGCACCATGCAAGGAAACCGGCGATTTCTACATCGAGGAAGCCATTGTCCAGGACGAACAGACCGGGGCCATCCTGTACACCTCCAAGACCAAGGACTTCTCCAAGGAGCAGTTCGAGGAAATCAGGGAAGCCTGTCCCTACGACGTACCCAGACGCAATGAAACGACCGGCTTGATGGTCAAATGCACCATGTGCAATGACCGCCTCCATAACGGTATGCCGCCGGCATGCGTCAAGGTATGCCCGACGGGCGCCATGCAGTTCGGCGAACGCGAAGACATGCTCAAACTCGCCCATTCCCGACTGAGCGACCTTAAAAAGGACTGGCCCAACGCGATGCTGGCCGACCCGGATGCCGTGAACGTCATCTACCTGCTGATCGACAAGCCCGAGCACTATCACAAATACTCTGTGGCCCAGGCCAATATCGGCCCCATGTCCAAACAGCAGTTCCTCGCCACCCTGGCGAGACCCTTCAAGGTCATGAAGGGGTAATATACCCCATACCCTCTCCTTGTGGGCGGGGCACCTCCTTGTGGTGCCCCGCCCCAGCGGAGAACTCGGAGCAACCACATGGAAACGACATCCGCCCGCAGGCAAATCAAATCAACGCTCAAAGTCATCAAAACCCGCGATGCTGCATACCACGAACTGGTCGATCGCTTCGGATTACTCTTCGAAAAAAAGGAACAGGTGCGTACCGCCCTGATGGCCGCAAACTTGCAATCCCCCGCCGTTGACGCCGACCGCATGGCCGCCGGAATGCCCGTCTTGGGCAAAGAGAATCTCACTCCTTGGGCCAGTGCGTTCAGACAGTCCGCCGACAGCCTGCTGCCCGTTCTCGCCGAAGTACTGCAACTGGAGCGGAAGACACACCGAAACCTGCTGGCCCATCTGGACAATAATGAGAATCTCTTGGGACTTGCCCAAGCGCGGATTGAAGGCAACCGGAAACACTTTGAAAACACCTCCGTACAGCTTGGCATCACACCTCGGACATTGCTGCCATATATTTCAGAGGCCGTTTCCGCCCCTGTCTTTTGTGCTATCGTTTGTCACTTGGGCGAGTCCCTTTCCTGGGAATATGGCCACTGTCCCGTCTGCGGTTCCTTCCCGTCCATTTCGCAACTCACGCCCAAGGACGTTACGGATTCCGAATATCTGGTGGGTGGAGGGGGCAAGAAGTACCTGCACTGTTCCCTCTGCGGCCACGATTGGCGCTACAAGCGAAACGCCTGCGCGGCCTGCGGCAACGAAGACAGCGAAAGCCGCGAACTCATCTATGCGGACGGCGTGAAGCACGAACGGATCGAAGTATGCCACAAATGCGGCAAGTACATACTCAACGTCGACATGCGCGAATACGCGTCCCTGCCTCATCTGGACACCATTCAGATGGGACTCATCCACCTGGATGTTCTGGCGCATGAACGGCATTTGAGCCCGGTTTCACCGACTCTCTGGAACACCATCAACTAGGCGGCGACATGACCACATCCCTCCTTCGCGTCCATGACACTCCACCGGTCCCGTCTGTCAGGGACTTTTTCGAAACCGATACGTCGCAACGCGAATGTACGGTGACCATTCAACGTCTGGACCGGGGGGAATTGGCCTTCCGGGAAGACACGATCGCGGTGGAGACGGACCTTCGTGTCCAAATTCCGGGCCGATCGGATGTGGTTCTGGCCAGAACCCCAGGCGACGACCTGAACCTGGTTGTGGGGCACCTCTTCTGCAAGTCCGTGCTCGACACGCCCGAAGAGGTAGCCAACATCGGTTTTTGCTATCGGGACTCCGACCGAGTGGACGTTTCCCTCGACGGGAACAAGTCATTCCGCCGTATCTTTCCGAAGCGCCCGCCCGTCCGCCTTGCCCCCAAGCGTCTATTCGAGTTGAAGGAAACCTTTGAACGCCGCCAGGATCTCTTCAAGAACACAGGCTCCACCCATGCGGTCGCGCTCTTTTCGCTCAAAGGCCGACTCCTTGCATTCGGCGAGGATGTAGGCAGACACAACGCCTTCGACAAAGCCATCGGTCGGGCGTTGCTGGAAGGGACGCTGGGACAGACGGCCATAGCCATGATCTCCTCCCGCATCGCCGTGGGGATGGCTGCAAAGGCGGCGACCGCGAACATTCCCGTGCTGTGTGGTTTTTCCGCAGCAACGAGTTCGGGCATCGACTACGCCAAAAAGTACGACATCACCCTCATCGGCCGTCTCAGGAAAACCTCTTTCGACGTGTACGCCAACGCCTGGCGCATTCAGGAATAACGTGCACCCCCGTCTGCCATCCCCGGCAGGCGGGGGCGCCCTCCCAACAAACGATCATCATCTCCATGGCCCAGGGTGCGTTGTCATCCTTTTCCCTCATTCCCGATGCAACCGATCGCTCGAGTACTCCATTCCCGCCAGAAGAGGCCGTAGCAAAGACATTGTCCTGCATTGACCACTCGGCGAGCCAGATCAATTAACCTAAAAAATTTACCATTTTGTGGTGGGTTTTCTGCCATTTTACCGCCCAAAGATCTCCTGACCATCAATCAGTAGATTGAGCGTGTCCCTAGGTGTGAACTGTGCATAACGATCACAGATGGAATCAACTACAACTTGGCGGTGGACCTGAACGAGACAGTCATGACCGTTCCTGATTTTTCATCCGTTTTCATGTAGATATTCGCACCATGGGTACGGGCTATTAGGGCAGCGAAATAAGTGCCCAGTCCTGTGCCATTTTCCTTGCCATAGGTGATGTATTTTTCAAAAATACGATCCCTGATTTCCTTGGGGACTGGAGCGGAATTGAATACGGAAAACTGTTTTTTCGAGTAGTTGTACATACGCACAACGACCCTGTCGTCAGGCCCTGACGCCTCTATGCCGTTTTGAATCAGATTTCTAAGGATGACCCGAAGCAACGGTTCCTCGCCGGGGATGACGAACTGCTCATCGCCCACCACTTCGGTATTGTCCAGTTCGATGCCCAGAGTCACACCTTTACTTTTGAGCAGAGGGGCAAACTCCTCCTCCAGCCCACACACCACTTCCACCAGGTCGACCGGTTTAAGGTCCAGCGAATAGATATCCTTCTCCATCTTGAACATATTGAGATGATTCTGAATCATATCCAACATTCTGTACCCTGCGGCACGAATTCGTTTGATGCTTTTTTCCTGGCTGCCTGAAAGTTCTCCGTCTCTCAAGAGCAGTTCAGGGTATCCGATGATAAGGCTCAAACCGGATTTCAAATCATGCTGATTGATGCGCTCCACCTCTTCTCGAATCATCTCGGCTTTGGCCCTTTTTTTTATTTCCTCAACCAAGATGTAATTGTTTCGCACCAGTTTCAATTTATTGAGTTCAAGCTGCCGCGTCCGCTCGTCAACTTTTTGCTCAAGGGTTTCATGGTGCCTTTGCAACTGGGCTTCACGCAGTTCTATTTTCTCCAGCATGACGTTGAATTCAGACATGAGCAGGCCTATTTCGTCATTATTCTCGTACTTCACCCGTCGTGCGTAGCCCTTGCTCCGGGATATTTCCACGATGGTCTCCGTAAACTCCCGTAGCGGATCGGTCAGCTTGTGACAAAAGAGAGTCGCTACTTTGACACAGAGAATGAACACAACCGCCAAAATGATCGCCGCGACAAGCAGGCTGTGAAAAAAGGTAGTCCACTGATCGTCAAAAGAAATATCAATAACTAAAACACTCTCCGGCGAAGCGGTCGTAATGGGCCAGGTCACGACCATATTGGAAATATGCATGACAACTTCCTGATGTACCCCCGTAAAAGGAGGGAAGGCTTTGCCGTACGATGCAAACAACTTCGCACCGTTGACATATATCGAAGCCCCCGCCACACCTGAAATCAAAGCCAGAGAAGACAAGTCTTCCCGGGCAGCATCAGCATCGTCAAAATCAATCGCAACCGCTAGAGAGGGAGCCATTAAACTGGCCAGAGATCGAGCCCTGTCCGCCGCATCCTGACGGTGAGAGCAAAACATGAATATCAGATTCAAAGCAAATGCCAGTAGCAATGCAAAAAGAGAAGTTCCGAGAATGGCAATAGACAATTTTCGGCCCAGTGGCGTAAATCGACGACTATTCACTTGCAGCTCCATTGTAAATTTGAGCAAGATTCAATAATCGTGAGCTTATCATCAGGCCAACCCGATCAGCCGCTTCAGGATTGATCTGGAACTTCAGTTTTCCATTGAGCATGATGAAGTTGACCATGACTCCCATGCGCAAATTGGCAGGATTCTGGCCAATTGTGAGAATGGGTTTTCCAGAAATATTCTTTAATATGGCAGCAACGGACCTCTCGGATGCTCCTGTCAAAATCAGGACGTGACAAGTTTTTGCAGGCCATTGGACCAGCTTGAACTTCGAAGCATCCTGATCTTCCGTAAAATATGGCCGGAGTTTACTGGCATCGGTTGCCGCAATTATGAAGGGTTTCCCTTTTAGTGGAGCTGCGCCTTCTGGCCAAAGAACATATTTGATCATCCTCTTCACAAACAAGGCCCGAAGCTGATCACCAGTGGCAGTGAGCGGTGCACCTCCGCATTCTACCCTTGCAGGCATGAAAAATAGTGTTCCGATCAGGAGACCTCCGAGCAAAACAGGTGGAAACTTGCTCAGAAATCCCATGTAACCCTCAAATCAATGGTTGGCCCTTCTTTTCGGGGAGAGAATTGTTCATTTGCTTCTAATAAATTTTTCCCGGTAAGCTCCAGCATGACGTTGCTTTCAATTTGCCAGGAAGTATGAGCGTCAAGAGTAAAATAACCCGGTATTTTTTTTTGGGTGGGATTATTGACATAGCCAGCAAACACATCAAACCCGACTTTCTCGGTGGGGACGGTCAGAATCTGAAGCTTCAGCTCCCCCTCAGTCCCCCCCTCAGGCATGGAGTCCCCTCTCGGATGGGAGTCATTTCCATCTATTCGCTGGTAAATCATGCTGACAGACGGCCTGAGCGTGAGCCAATTGGCGGCTTTCCAGTCAAAACCGACCTCCGTTCCATAAGCCATTCCTTTCAAGGAGTTGGTCAGGGTGGCCGTTTTGCTGACATCATCAAATTTCAACATGATCAACTTGTCGTAATCGTTAAGATAGAACGACACATCCAGCCGTAAATCCTTGGAAAAGGATCGCCGATATCCCGCTTCATAGGAGACCATTTTTTCACTGTTCAAATGGCTGGGAGCAACAACCGTATAAACAATACCGTGCTGCATAATGGTGTAGCTGCCGCCCTTTTGCCACCGGCTTTCAGCTCTTGCCGATCTGGACACAGCCAGCCAGTATTCTTCATTCATACGGGTGTGCAACAGCCTGACCGTGGGTTGAACTTCCAATGCCCCGGCCCCGAAATAATCAAACTTGGAACCGAGGATCAAGTACAGACTTTCGGGGGAAATCGTGATTTTATCCTGTATAAAGGCATTGGAATCAAAGGTGTTGGCAGTTTGCTTGTCTATGGTCACATAGGGGCCATCAACGAAGCTATCCCAGTAGTATTTACTCCCTATGCCACAAGTAATCAGATGGACTCCGGCCTGCTCTGCGGCATATTGCAACTCCATGTCCCAGGTCTTGACGGTCCCGCTCATGTCACCGATGGATTCCTTCTCATGCGTAAAGGATGTGCGAAAACGGATACCGGCGTCCAGGCCCGTGGCCCTGTCCCAGGTCAGCTGCCCGTATCCCAAAACAGCCTCTTTCTGGTGAGGTTCGTAAATCTGGTGGGTGCCTGACGCCCCTTCGTCAATACGAGAACCGCCTATATCTCCTTGAATGGACAACTCATCTGTAAAGGCATTGTTCCAATCCACCCGAAATCCTGTCCGTCCCCGCATCCAGTCGTTAGAGCTTCCTACACCCATCGAAGAGAAGAAGCTGTTCCCTGTCTTGTAACCCGCTTTCGTGTATATTCTGTAATGACCCGTTTCCCCAACCGTCCCTCCTTTGCGCACGGTCTGGTCAATACCGGAAGTCCCGGCAACAGTAATGCTCTGCCAGTCCTGGGTCTCGGAAGCCGGTTTGGTAATAACGTTGATGACGCCGGTAAACGAATCTCCGCCCCACAAACTGGTCCACGCCCCACGGACCACTTCAATTCGCTTGACGATGCTCAGGGGAATATTGTTGGCTCCCCAGAAAACGCCTGCTGCCGGAGAAGAGGTAATGGGCCTCCCATCGATCATGACAAGTTGCTTATTGCCAAGGAGCCCATTAAAACCGCGTACACCAACCGCCCACTTGTCTGTATCCCGCTGGGAAACATGCACACCAGCCACAAGCTTTAGAACTTCCGGGATATTGGTTGCACCAGAACGAAAAATATCCTCCTCGGTCACAACAGTCACGGACCCGGCGACCTGACTCAATGGTTCTGCTCTGCGCGAAGCGGTAACCACTTCGACTTCCATCAACTCCTCGATATCCAATTCGGAAAGTTGCCGGCCACTGGCTGCGAGGGTTACAGATGAAAACATCATGAAAAATGCAATAAAAAAAGAAAGGAGGGAGAAAACCCCCTGGCGTGCCATCTATACAGCCTCTTTCTGCGGATGGACAAGCAGGTAGCCACGTCCCCGGATTGTCTTGATGCTCAAATGCTTCCCTATTTTTTTCCGCAGGTTACTCATATGAACATTCAAAATGTAATCGTCGAAGTCTACGCCTCTCCCCAATGCTTTTTCCATAAGCTCCTCCCGATTAACGATACTTCCAATATTGAGAGCAAGCTGTTCTATCAGCCCGAACTCGGTTGAGGTCATGTGAACCACCGATTCATCCAGAGTCACGTGCCGCGCACTTCGGTTAATGACAACTCCGCCAATTTCGATATCTTTTTGGGGTGATGCCGCCAGTGACGGCCCACCAGCACCGGAAACGGGACTGTACCGCCTGAGCACCGCACGCATCCGGGCCAGAAGCTCCCGCAAAGGAAAGGGCTTGGCCATATAATCGTCTGCCCCCATTTCAAGACCCACAACCCTGTCAATCTCTTCCCCACGTCCGGTAAGCATGATCACAGGCACATCAAAGGCTGCCCGGAGTTTGGACAGGATGTTGAAGCCACTGGTGTCAGGAAGCATGATGTCGAGAATGATCAGGCTGTATTCTTTATCCTCAGCCAGCTTCAACCCGGACTCCCCATCATAAGCTGAGTCAAGAACAAAACCCTCTGATTCCAAATAGCCAGCCAGGAGCTCAAAAAGTTCCGGGTCATCATCTATCAATAAAACTTTGTTCATATCACACTCCTTTGGAATAAAGGTATATCTTCATACTGGATAATGAAATCAATATATTGTTAAAAACTGTAAAGAACATTAAGAAACATAAATTTTATAAATAGATTTCTTACACAGGCTCCTTTTTCATTGTAGGAATATTTTTCCCCCCATGAACGATACATGACTTCCCCTCCGTATAGATGGGTATGAAAAGAGCTTCACTCATGTTGGGTGTTGCGAATGCATGGATGCATAATCTTCAAGGAGGAAACTATGTCTTTAGTAATCAACCACAACTTGATGGCAAGTTCAGCAGCCCGCCACTTGAACAACGCGTACAATTCCCTTGGCTCTTCCACTGAGAAGCTGTCATCGGGACTTCGGATCAACAGCTCTGCGGATGATGCGGCAGGATTGGCGGTGCGTGAACTGATGCGGTCAGACATCGCGACCATCAACCAGGGTATCCGCAATGCCAATGATGGCATTTCCATGATCCAGACAGCAGATGGCGCCCTGTCCGTCGTCGATGAAAAGCTCATTCGCATGAAGGAGCTGGCCGAACAGGCAGCGACCGGCACATACACTGACAGCCAGCGGCTGATCATTGATTCCGAGTATCAGGCCATGGCTTCGGAAATCACCCGAATTGCCAACGCAACAGACTTCAACGGCATCCACCTGCTCAATGGCAACCTGTCAGGCGACGGACTGACTATCCACTTCGGGACAGGCAATGATGCTGCAGAAGATAAGTATAATGTTGCAATCAACAAGTGCACCGCATCGGCCTTTGGAATCGGCAACTCCAGCGATATCGCCGGAGCGGGCTTCACTGTCTCCACTCAGGCCATGGCTCAGGCATCCCTGGAGGCCATTGATCAGGCCATTACATCCAAGGACAAGATCAGAGCCGAACTCGGTGCCATGCAAAACCGCCTGCAGGCGACCATCTCCAACCTGGAAATCCAGGGGGAAAACCTTCAGGCTTCCGAGTCCCGCATCTCCGATGTCGATGTTGCCACCGAAATGACGGAGTACACCAAGCAGCAAATTATCACTCAGTCCGCTGTGGCCATGCTCTCTCAGGCTAACTCGCTTCCGCAGATGGCCTTGTCGCTCATCGGCGGCTAACCCCGACTACCACATCAAAACAAACCAGGTCCGGCCTTCCGGACCTGGTCCTCCTGCATATATAATCGTGCTGGCTCTCCAAAAAGATTCACATTTTTTTCTTTGGGCAGGAAAAGTTTACCTGCCCCTCCTCCCCTCTACTTGCTGGCACTTCATTCCACCATTTTTCTCCTCTTTCTTTATTAAGTTTCATAAATTTATTGGCCAACTATTTTACATAATAAAAGTAAAACTGATGTTTTATTAACTCAATCCAAATAAAACTGAACCTAATAATATAGAATATTAATGTTACTCGGCACAACCGTTGCTTAATTCTATGGCAGGAGGTTGGAAATGAGTGACATACTTATTGAAATACAAGGTTCGCATGGACAAATATCATATGATACTCTTTTCAATAAACATTCAAACCTAATATTTAAGCTTATACACAATTTCGTAAAAGCAAAGAACATCAGACTTCATAGCTCTGAGATAGATGATATATACCAGGATGTGGCTCTAAAAATTTTCAAAAACGATTATTTGGCAAAATACAATGAAGAAAAGAGTTCGTTCATCACATGGCTCAATATCATCTGCAGAACAACAGCGATTGATTACTACAGAAAAAAAATGCGCTGGATGGAATCGGTCCTCTCGGACTCCGGCTCGCTTCAAACAGAAGGAGGCATTGATTCAACTCTCTTCAGTCTGCCATCTGGTGTGCTGACATCCAGACAAACAGAAGTAATCACACTCTTTTTCAAAGAAGGACTGATCACCTGTGAGATTGCTACCTGCCTGGGCATTACCAGCCGAACTGTTCGCAGCATAAAATTTCAGGCTTTGGAGCGGCTTCGCAACCACTATGAAACATCCGCAGCGGTGCACCTGCTCCAGACAACGGATGAGACAAGGAGAAAAGTGTCATGACCATTGAAGCAACCAGCTACTACGAATCGCTTTTGCAGACAGCAAGCACCAGCGTGGCGGTGACCACAGATGAGGAATCAACCTCACTGACCTCTGAAGATTTTCTGACTCTGCTGGTAACGGAGCTTGAGTACCAGGACCCGACCGATCCCATGGACAATGCGGAAATGGTCAATCAATTGACTCAATACTCGCAGCTCGACGAGTTGGGGGAGCTAAATGACAAGCTCGACACCCTTACGGAGAGCCTGAGCTCGATGGCTGCCTCCAGCGGGCTCGATTATCTTGGCAAGCAGGTGGAAGCCGAGGGCTACACCATAAGCAAATCCGATGACGATATCTCGACTCTCTATGTCGGACTGGATGAAGAAGCCGAGTCTGTGTCCATCAATATTTATAACGAAAGCGGCTCGATCATAGCCACAGATATCCTCACGCAGGTCGAGGCCGGAACCTTTGCATACCAATGGGATGGCACGGACTCGGACGGCAATACCGCTGACGACGGCTACTACTACATTCTCATTGCCGCCGAGGACAGCGATGGAGCTTCCATTGATGCGACCACGACCACAACCGGCACTGTGACCGGTATCAGCAACACGGATGACGGTGTCATTTTCGTCCTTGATGATGGCAGGACCGTCAACATGGCGGATGTCACGTACGCGACCACATGATCAACAATGACGGCGAGTAACCACCCATAGTCAAAGGAGAATAGACATGAGTATCACAGGATCAATGTATACAGGAATTTCCGGCCTACAGGCCCAAAGCCAGGCAATATCCGTTGTAAGCAGTAACCTCGCAAACTCCGGTACAGTCGCCTACAAGAGTTCTTCAATCACATTTGAAGATGTCTTCTATAGCACAGTTTATGCGGGCGGAAGCGCAGATCAGGTCGGAAATGGCGTGTCCGTGGCATCCATTAACACGGATTTTTCCCAGGGAGCGTATCAGTCAACCAATTCAGTCACGGACGTGGCCGTAAATGGTGACGGATTTTACATAGTAAAGGATCAGGACACCGGGAATACCTACTACACTCGTGCGGGAAACTTCACTTTTAACACCGACGGATATCTGGTGGATGCCCATGGAAATCGCGTCCAGGGCTGGGAGATGGATAGCAGCTCCATTACTGGAGGGCTGGTAGACATCAAGCTCGACAACTCGCAATCCCCGCCCCAGGCCACAACCAACACGGTTTTTTCGCTGAATCTGGACTCCACTTCCACGGATAACTCGACTTCGACCACAAATCCGTATGCTGCAATGTTCGAACTCTATGACGGTACATCCGAACCACCTCTTGATGATTCCCGCTACGCCTACCAGACCTCAGTAACGATATACGATGAAAACGGTGCAGCCCATGACCTCACGACATATTTTGACCCTGTAGAAACCACAGACGGAAGCATTGTCTGGGAATACACCGTAACGTGCAGTACGAGTGAGGATAAACGAGACTTCAACGGCACCGAGATGAGCACAACAAGCGGTGCCGGAATGCTCATGACCGGAACCATGACTTTCAGCACCTCCGGCGACATGCAGTCCATGACGGCCTTCACTCTGTCGGACTCAGCCACAGGCGATCCATTGGACCAGTCGAACTGGACCTTGGCTGAATTCGACACCAGCGGTCTCCCCATTCTTGAGGTCAACTTCACCGGAGCCAGCGACAATCAGGAGATCGGCTTCAGTCTTGGCATGTCCAATTCAGAATTTGCCACAGGAACGGGTTGGGACACATCCGGCGGCATCACCTCCCTTTCGGACATGAGTGCGACCACAACCCCGTCAGACCTTCCAAGCTTCAACACAGGCATCCTCGCCACCAGCGCGACCACCAGCAACACTTCGAGTTCTGCCACATACAGCTTGACCCAGGACGGATACGCACCAGGCGTCCTGATTGATGTCTCCATCAACGAAAACGGTGTCCTTTCGGGGAGCTACACGAACGGGCAAAGCCGGAGACTCTACACGCTGGCCCTGGCCGACTTCACAAACACGCAGGGGCTCTATGCCGAGGGCGGAAACCTCTACTCATCCACAACGGACTCAGGACAGGCACACATAGGCACTCCCGGTTCCGCCGGATTCGGAACCATAGCCTCCAGCACTTTGGAACAATCCAACGTGGACACGGCCACGGAACTGACCAACCTGATCATTCTCCAGGCATGCTATCAGGCCAACTCCAAGGTCATCACCACGGCAAACACTTTGCTGGAAACGGCCATTGGAATGAAGCGCTAACAATTGATTATTCAGGAGATATGTCGTGATTAACAATCTCTACAACATCGGCTCAACAGCCCTGAAGAATGCCCAAGTATCAGTCAATAACGCTTCAAACAACATAGCCAATGCCGATACGGCAGGCTACCAGCGAACCGAAGTCGTCTACGAAACCGGAGATTCCATTTCAATCAGCGGGCTGCTGGTTGGTACCGGTGCGAACATCCAGGCCATCGTGTCGAAAATGGACAAGTTCGTGGAGGCGCAATACCTCAGCACTTACGCGGACCTTACTCGTGAAAACGTATCACTGGAATATCTCTCCCAGATGGATTCTCTATTCAACCAGACCGATGGAGGGTTGAACGAAACCATGAGTGACTACTGGGATGCGTGGAATGACCTAGTCACTGATCCCGACTCTCTTTCCGCACGCGAAGCCCTGCTCGGAGAAAGTGAAAACCTTGTATACGCGCTCAATTCGACATCCGAACAACTGGATGGGATTGAAGACGCCATCAATGCCGAACTGCAAGACAACATCAATGAGGCGAATCAACTCATTGAAGACATCGCATCAGTCAATGCAAGCATTGCAGCCCATCCCGACGACAATCAACTCATTTCCGATCGCGACCAGATGATCCGGGAGCTTGATGCTTTCATCGGTGTCGACGTTATCGAAGACTCAAGCGGACAAGTAAAAATCATGACCGAGGAGGGCTACATGCTCGTGGATGGTACAGAAACTCACACCCTCGTTTACGGTATGCCGAGAACAACCGAATCTCTCGTTAAGAATTCCTCCTATGATGGAGAATTGCAATACAGCGGAACCTCCAGCGAGGAGATACTGATTGAATTCACATCAACAGGAACAGACGGCAATGCCCAATTCAAAGTATCTCTGGACGGTGGCGCAACGTGGCAAAAGGATGAGAACGGCGACACCATGCTTTACACGTCCGGGGATGAAAACGCCTCTGTGGAAATAGAGGGTGTTGAAATATGGTTTGACGGCGGCACGGCAGATCATGAGGTGGGTGACCGTTACAGCCTCGTCCCGAAAACCGGACTGTACTGGGAAAGTGGCGACGGTACGCTGAAGAATATCACACCGTTGACCAATGCCAGCGGAAAAGACGTATCAAACCGAACCTCCGGGGGCAGCATTGCAGGGTTGTTCACGACCAGGGATGATAACGTCATTCCCACCAGGGACTCCCTTGACGAGTTGGCCGAAGCGATCATCTGGGAAGTGAACAGTGCCCATGCTGGTGGTGCGGGTCTGGAACACCAGACAGGACTGGTCGGCAGTTATTCCGTGGAAGATTCCTCTGCATTGCTTTCAAACAGCGGACTGAACTATGCCGCCAATATCCAGGCC
>JAFLJW010000444.1 GCA_022712815.1 Pseudodesulfovibrio sp.
CAGGGGAGAGTGCGTTATGGTTCCCTAGGAATCCAATGCTTTATGGATCGCCCCAAGGAGTTCCTTGGGGTTGAAGGGCTTCTTGAAGGACGCCACAGCGTTCTTGATGGCCAGATGAATGCCTGAAAGGCCGCTGACCACGATAACCGGGGTGTCCTGGTGTTCTTTTTCCTGAACCATCTTGCGATAGAATCTCGGTCCCCATTCGTTGGGCATTTCGAGATCAAGCGTGATCAGGTCCGGTTGCTCTTCCTTCAGCTTGACCATGGCATCGTCCACATTGGAGGCCGTGCAGGTCTGGAATCCGTCGTCCTGAAGGATGTCTTCAAGGTATTTGACGATATACGGATCGTCATCAATGATCAGTATCTTAGACATGTGTTGACCCCCTCGCGGTGTCTTGTGTCCGCCCGGCGGAATGCATCCGATGAGCGTCAGGGCAGCCCCCGAAGTTTATTACGTTATACGTAGTCTGTATCATACAGTGCTCCATCACGTCGCCGTTTTTAGTGCATGGTCGATGATTGCCTTGATTTCTTCCACCTTGGGAGGCTTCTGGATGTAGGCAAAAGGATTAGGATAGCTGGCTTTTCCGACACCCATGATCTTCAGCGCGTGCTTGAAGGTAGTGGCTCCCACTGCCGAGAGCATTATCACGGGTACCTTTTTCAGCTTTTCGTCCTCTTGCAATCCCTGGTACATGACCAGGCCTCCTTCTCCGGGCATCATCACGTCCAGGATGATCAGGTCGGGCTTGATTTCCCAAGCCCTTTCCAGACCTTCTCGAGCGTTTTTTGCCAGGTGGGGCGAATATCCGCTTGTTTCAAGCAAAGTCTTGAGGAACAGACGGATATTCATCTCGTCGTCCACCACCAGCACTTTCTTTTTATTACTGGTCATGGCGTTAAGCCGCCTAGTCCTTGATCCAGTCAGGGTGGTTGACGCTCGCCACAGGGCAGGCGGAGCGCAGGACCACTTCTTCAAGGGTCGTGCCTATCTCAGCCTCTTCCGGGTCAACTTCCCTGGAGTGGTGGGCCATGGCGATCAGGTCACCTTCCTTTTCGCGGGCGTACTTGAGGATTTCCACATGCGGGATACCTTCGCGGACGTCCACTTCGACCAGCTTGAAATCGCCTGTCTGGGAGAGGTACTTTTCCTCAATCCGCTTCTTGGCGTTTTCGATTTCGTTCTCGATCACGGCCTGGGTCGGCCTGCTTCCGAGTTCTCCGGATTGCAGATTCACAACGTGGAAGATGTGCAGGGGGCAGCCGATATCCGTTGCCACCTTCAGCGCGAAGGTGAAGGCGTGATCCGCCGCCTTGGAGAAGTCTGTGCAGTACACGATGCTGGAAAAAAGATTCCAGCAGGTGTTGCACGGACGGTTGACTATCAGGACCGGGCAGCGGGCGCGCTTGGCAACGGTCATCATGGTATTGCCCATGATGGACCTGTGGCGGTCTCCGTTGTCTCCGGGCCGGGTATTGGCACCCATGACGATCATGTCCGAGCCTTCCTTGCGGGCCAGGCGCAGGATCTCCGTGGCCGGTACGCCAACGGTGGTCATGATTCGGGTCTTGTCAACGTAGAGCTTGAGCTGATTATCGTATGTATTGGTCAATTCTTCCTTGACCCAGGCTTCGTAGTCTCCGCCAAGCCCTTCCTTCTCGCCGGTACGGACATCCGTGACTTCCATGCTGAAGCCCCTGGAGGGGACGCCGAGGACATGGAAGAGCAGGAGTTCTGCGTCTTCGCGTTCAGCCAGATCAAAAGCGATCTTTGCAGGGCTGTCACAGACGGGTGTTCCGCTGGTTGCAAACATGATCTTGTCAAACATGTTACCCCCTAATGCTACAATGTTCCGGGAACCGCTGGAAGCCGAACTCCCAGGCAATTCCCTCTATGAATTCAAAGAGGCTATAGTCAGTGTCGAATTCCATGATGCTGACCGAGTCTCCAAAGACCTTGTGGGTCAACATCCCGAGTTTGATGGGCATATCCAGCAGGCTGCTCAACTGGAAGAGGCGTAGTTCCTGTTCCTGATCGTTGTACTTGCCGTGCAGGGTACAGAGGATGTTGAGCCGGGGGTCGCCCGGAAACCCGATCATCTCCACCCGCTTGATAAGTTCCATGTGGGTGAGCCCATCGGACCTGCATCCTGAGTCCGGGAGCTGGCTGCATTCATCCTGAAGGTTCGGGATGTATATGCTGAGCGTCTTGAGCACCGGATAGCGTCGCACCATGTCGAGGAATGAGCGGAGTGTGTATCCTTTTTCCAGAGTCACCTTGCTGGCCAGATGGGCCAGAGGTTCCACGGCTTCGGATTCATGCTCCGTGAGAATCATCCCGTTTCGTGCGAGTGTCGCTGTGTTCATTGATCGCTCTCCAGTTATCCGGTCTAGCCCTAGTCCTTGTGGCACTCACCGCACACGACAGGACCCTTGAGTCCATCGGTGTGGCAAGTGATGCACTGCCTGTGATAGGCACGCATCAACGGAGTTTTGCCATTTTCCGGATTGACCGGATGGCATGAGTCGCAGGATTCGCCTTCCGAGGAATTCTCCATATCCATGAGTCCTGCATCGGTCTGGCCATGGTGGCAGACCACGCAATCATCAAGTCCCGCCAGTTCATTGTGGTTGTCGTGCTCAAACTTGACCGCAGGCCGCTCAAGGACTGTGAAAGCCGAGGTCGGGACCTCAACCATGTCGTCCTGCGAGAAGGCCGTGGGGGCCAGGAAGATGAGCACCAGCGCAATGAGTGCGGCACTGGGTGCGAGTATTCGTGTTGTTATCTTGTGCATGACTGGTCTCCCTTACTGGACTTCCGGCTTTTCCATGATTTCATAGATGATGTCTCCAATGAATTTACCATGCATGCCCAGGTCATAATGGCCGATGATATCTTCCAGACCGCCGTGGCAGTTGTGGCAGGGGATGACGACATGCTCAACGCCCGTAGCCGCAAGCTGTTCCGCCTTGACCCTGTTGCCCTGCATCCGGACGCCCTTGAAGGGAGGACCGCAGTTGATGACGCCACCACCGGCACAACAGCAGTAGTTGTGTTCGCGGTTGGGGGTCATTTCGATCACTTCGTCGCAAATCATGTGGACGACATCGCGCAGCTTGTCTGTGAGACCTCTGCCCCGGATGATGTTGCACGGGTCCTGAATGGTGACCGGCTTGTCAAACTTCTTGGGTATTTTGATCTTGCCTTCGGTCAGCAAATCCCAATAGAATTCGATAGCATGGATTATCTCGACCGGAGAATCCTTGTAGCCGAGCCAGCGGTTGCCCATGTCGTAGACGGATCTGAATGCGTGTCCGCACTCACCCATGACGATACGCTTGACGCGCAGCTTCTGGGCTGATTCGTAATGGGACCTC
>JAFLJW010000244.1 GCA_022712815.1 Pseudodesulfovibrio sp.
CTTCAGCAGCGCACCGAAATGACCTTTCAATTCATAAAAACAAATCGCTCTGTTTTTCCGGTGAAGAAGATGTGCCAAATTCTA
Organism: Pseudodesulfovibrio sp.; assembly: GCA_022712815.1. GTDB lineage: Bacteria > Desulfobacterota > Desulfovibrionia > Desulfovibrionales > Desulfovibrionaceae > Pseudodesulfovibrio. Next base: position 85 of record JAFLJW010000244.1, read on the forward strand.
GAAGTTTCCCGGAGCGGTTATTATGCGTGGGGATCGAGACCTGAATCGAAGAGGTCCATTGAGAATAAGGAGTTACGGCAACGTATTCTGGAACTGTATATTGAACACGGTCAAATGGCTGGAAGCCCTATGATTACAGCAGATTTACAGGCGGAAGAACGGTTCGGCAAGGTCAGCCGTACACGAGTAGCAAGGAAAATGAAGGAGATGGATCTTCGTTGTAAAACGGTACGAAAATTTGTGGTTACAACCGACTCCTCTCACAAGGAAGCAGCTGCACCCAACTTGTTGGACCGCCAGTTCTCCGTATCCAAGCCAAATACGGTCTGGGTCACGGATATTACGTATATGAAGGTTGGTAGAAATTGGTTCTACCTCACGGTTTTCATAGATTTATTTTCACGAGCTATCGTTGGATGGGATTTGAGTGATTCATTGGAAAAGAGTTCCGTTATTCGAGCTTTCAAAAAGTCTTTGGTACGGCGCAGGCCACCTGAAGGGTTGATGGTTCACAGTGATCAAGGGGTGCAGTATGCAAGCCATGAATTCAGGAAATTACTTATGGAGCACGGGTGCATTCAAAGCATGAGCCGAAGAGGAAACTGCTGGGATAATGCGGTTGCCGAGTCCTTTTTTCATACTTTGAAAACACAAATGGTCTATCACAGAAAGTTTTCAGACAAACAGGAAGCAGAAATCGCTCTCTTCCAATACATTGAGGCGTATTATAATCGCAGAAGGCATCATTCCAGCAATGGATGGCTAGTCACCTGCTCAATTTGAAATCAACAGGCAGGGGAATAGGGGGGGCTTAACTGACTGTCCACAAAAGTGTGGCAGGATCATTGGCTGATGTCAAAGGCCTCGCACGCCTGACGGATATTCAGCTTTTCCCCTTTCACGGATTCTTTGGCCATCTCACACCGTTGAGATGGCTTTACCACTTTTTTCCAAGGGCTTCCTGTAAGACTTCATTTTTCATTTGCGTCTCGGCATACATCTTTTTCAACTGGCGATTTTCTTTTTCCAGTTCTTTCATACGTGCCATGAGCGACACATCCATACCGCCGTATTTGGCCCGCCATTTGTAGAATGTCGCACTGCTCATGCCATGCTCGCGGCAAAGTTCGGTCACAGGAATACCATTTTTGGCCTGCTTCAGAATATTCAGGATCTGGCTGTCGGTGTAGCGTGATGTCTTCATGTAAAATCTCCTACGATACGTTTACGAGAAAATTCTACTTTTGAGGACTACTATTTTTAGGGGGGATTACCAAGGCACAGCTTATGACTCTATTTGGGGTGGCAAATCTTTTAATGGCCAAACGTCGTCTGTTTGAATTTTGCACTTAAGTTGCGTCTTGAGCATAAAAAACGAACTCATTAGCCCAAAACGGGCAACCGCAAAATACTGGCAGGGAGATACTTTTGCTTATTTTAACGGTCGGATATCAGAATTTGCATCCCTGTTTTGCAAATTCGTTTTGATCAGCGTGTCCCTAGCTTTTGGTGAGGCTTAAAATCGTGACGCCGATGAGGATGAGCGCATAAGCTAGGAGCATTGGCTTGGAGACTGTTTCTTTAAAAAGCCAGATACCGATGGCTCCTGCCAACACTATTGTCAGGGCATTCATCGGAATAATTTGTGAAAAAGACAGACGGCTTGCAGCAATCATCCATGTTCCGAAAGCACACAGCAAGAGCATTCCTCCTATGTAAAAACGGAAATCCTTCAATACTGCCAGTGGCACCTGTGCTGTCATTGCCACCATCTTCAGGAGTGTTTGTGCTGTTGCGGCCAACGTAATGCTCAACAGGGCGAATGCTACGTATTTCATAGTGATATACTAGTTCTCTTTTGTCAGAGCTTCAATAAGCTCGCTCATTTTTGTTTCATCGGAATATGTCTTTCCACAATAAATGAGACTTTCACGGATATAATGTGGCCGATTCTTTGATTCTTCAAGGATTTTTCCAACGTAATCGCCAATAACGCTCAAGGATATGAGTTGAGCTGAACCTAACATGAGCAGGAGCATAATGATTGTTGTTACACCTTCTGCTTTCGGCGGGGCTATCATATAACTGATGAGATAGTACAGGCCGAGCAGGATGGAAACTCCGAACATACCAATTCCAAAGGCTTGAATGTAGTGGAGTGGCTTGAAGCTAAAGGAGAAAATAGCCTTTTTGGCCCACCAGATATTTTTAAAGAAGCTGTTAGTACTGACTCCAAACAGTCTTTCTGGACGAATATATGGAACTCCAGTCTGTTTGAAACCGACCCAGGCCCTCAGGCCGCGCAGAAACACGTCCTTTTCGTTCAGGCGTAACATTTCGCTGACAACTTTGCGGTCGATGAGGGAGAAATCGCCAGCGTCGACCGGTATGGATACGTCAGACAGTGCCTTGAAGGTGCGGTAAAACAGCTTGTAGGCTATCTGCATGTACATAGGCGCTTCACGCTTAACTCGTTCCCCGTATACAACTGAGTATCCTTCAAGCCACTTCTTGTAAAATTTCGGAATGACTTCTGGCGGGTCTTGCAGGTCTCCATCAAGAAGAACCACAGCATCACCTGTGGATATGCCCATCCCGCTTAGGAAAGCCGACTGTGAACCGAAATTGCGGGAGTGGCTTATTCCAATAACGTGGGTGTCGTGAGAGGATATCTCTTCAATCACTTTTTTGTCATTGGCTGGACTGTTATCATTGACAAAAATTATTTCATAGTCAACATCCAAGTCATTGAATACCTTGGTCAAACGCTGATGCATTATCGGTATGGCCTGATTATCGCGATAACATGCGATGATTGCAGAAATCTTTTTAGGCCCTTTTCCGGATTTTGCAAATTGGAGCAGTTCCCCAGCCGCCTGCTCCCATTGCGCTGTGGCCTTTAGTCCATCGGCAAACGTCACGTGGGACTCCCAATCCATGAGTTCCTTTGCCTTTGCAGGATTCCCGAACCATTGAGGTAAATCCCAGTTCCTGTTCTGGAAATTGCCGAACTGACAGTCTTCCTGGATATTGAAAAGCTCCTGGGATGTCTCAGCAACATTTCTTATGGTTGTCTTAACGCCGGAGGCAATGTTGACAGATTCTCCCGGATTTTTCACGCAAACTATCAGAGCTGCCTTGACCATGGCTCTTGTACAGTCATCAATATACACAAAATCCCGTGATATTTTCGGGTTTACGAGGGGAGGAAACTGTCCTTCAAGGCCCCTGGAGACAACTGCCGGGATGAGGCGATCTCGTTCCTCCCATGGACCGAAGATGGAGTAAAGGCGCACATTGCAACACTGCACACCAAACTTGCTTCCATAGTACCCTATGAGGAAATTCGCGCCGACTTTTGAAACCGAATAATGACTGTTGGGGATGAGAGGCGCGTCTTCCAGTGGTGCCGAGCAATTCTCGCCGTATTCCGACGAACTCCCTGCATGCACAAAAGCATCGCATCCATTTTCCCGCAGAGATTCTAAAACATTAAGGACACCCATATAATTGGTTTCATGGACTTTCTTCACATCTTGCTGGCGTGCATATGCGCCATAGGCAGAGAGATTAAAGACGGTTCTCGGACTTAGTCGTTTTATCAGCAGGTCGACTTTTTCCTTGTTGGTTATGTCAACAGGTAGCAACTTCTCTTTTGCCGCAGCTTGGAGCCGCCATCTTCCATGGGGCAAGCGGGAACATCCGTACACATCATCGCGGATACTGGACAAATGGTAGAATAAATTGGCACCGATAAAGCCGGAAACTCCTATGATCAGAATAGGCCCTTTTAGCGCTTTGGCATTTGCGATGTCGTCCTCATCCCAAAATTGCGCGGACAGTTGAGGGGATGGTTCTGTTTTGTGTGTGGGCATATCGTGTTACTCTCTATCTGTTGAGGGCTGTGGAGACAGCTTCTGTAATGCTTTGGCTTGTGATATTGTTCCGGTCTTTCAGTGTTTTCATGTCTCCACAGGTTTTATCTGGAACTCCTTGAGCACCAAATCTCACGAGGCGGCAATTCAAACCGTTTTCTGCAATGACTTCTGCCACCAAGGAGCCGAGACCACCATTGATGGAGTGATCTTCGACCACTACGCACGTGCGCATATCCTTCAAGGTTTTGACGAGTGCGTCGCATGGGGATGGAGAGATTGAGTACGCTCCGTAGACGGCGGCATAGATACCTTGTTCTTTCAGTTGGTCAGCCGCAGCGAGTGCGTCAAGACTACACCTTCCAAGGCCGAGGATAAGCGCATCAAGTCCTTCTCGTATGCAATGCAGGCCTCCCATATTAACGGAAGGGCTATTGCCTTCAGGAAGGTTTATCTGGTCCTTGCTGATCCTGTAATAGACAGGGCCGTCCATTTTCCATGTGGCATGAAGCACTTCTTTTGCATGCTGATTTGATAGTGGGGTAAAGATAGAAACACCTTGCAGAGAGCGCATGAGAGCCACGTCTTCCAGGCCATGATGAGTCGGTCCGGCATGTCCATAGTCAAAACCACCGCCAACACCGATGATCCTGACGGGAAGTTGATGTAGGGAAGCTCCGTTGCGTATGAACTCAAAGGAGCGCATAGTGACAAACGTTGTCATGGAGTAGACGAAGGGGATATACCCCGCTGCGGTCATGCCAGTAGCCATGCCAAGCATGTGTTGTTCTGCTGCTCCGACATTGAAGAATCTTTCGGGAAAGCGGTTTGAAAATCGTTCAAGAACAGTGTATCCTAGATCCGCTGTCAGCAAGACAACCCGATCATCTTTTTCTGCAATTTCAACCAAGGCATCAATAAAATCATTTCTCATAGACATGCGGACACCTCATTGATGGCAATAGTGTATTCTTCGTCACCCATAGACCAATAGTGCCATTTAATCTGGCCTTCCATATAGGAGACTCCACTTCCACATTGAGTGTGGCAGATGATAACCGTTGGCTTGTCGGATTTTTCCGCAGCAAGTAGCCCTTGAGAAATGGCTTCTGTATCATGCCCATTAACTTCGATGGTGTTCCAATTAAAAGCGCGCCACTTTTTGGCAAAAGGCTCTAAGGTTAATACATCATCAGTAAATCCAAAAGCTTGTTGCTTATTGTAGTCGAGTAGAACACATAAATTGGAGAGTTTGCTATGTCCTGCCGACAAAACAGCTTCCCATGTTGATCCTTCGTCACATTCTGCATCACTCAGCAAGGCATATATGCAGTGTTTATTCTTTCGCAGACGATACCCCGTAGCCATACCCACAGCAAATGAAAGACCTTGTCCCAGAGAGCCTGTAGAAAATGGAACCTCTGGCAGAGAGTGGCTTGGGTGCACTCCAAGGCGACTGCCATTGGTGCAGTAGCCATCAAGCTCTTCCTTGGTCAAAAGTCCTTTGGTGTGCAGGGTGGCATAGAGAGCCAAGGCTGCGTGCCCTTTGGAAAGAACCAGACGGTCCCCCTTGTCCGCTTGAGTGAAGTCCCGGGTGTTGAAAAGAGCGGCGAGCATGTCCGTGATGGAAAGTGCCGAACCGATATGTCCTACCCCGGCTTTTTTCGCATGCTCCAAAATAAGGAGGCGGATGCGTTGTGCGATCTGGATTGTCATATCTTTGTACTCTGTAGTTTTGCGTTGCATGGTAAAAAAAACAGGTCAGCTGATTTTCAAATTGCTTTAGATCTTAACCCAACGAGCTGTGTAGGCTATCTTATATTGATCAGATTCATGCACTGGTATCACTTATTGTTTTGTCTTGGTAGCGCGGATGACAAACTGGCCACATGCAAGGTTGCGCACGCCGGGAATGGCCTCAATGGCGGGTTCCACGAATTTTCCCATTTGTGCAAACCAGTCAGGGCAAAAGATCGGAACAAGGTTAATATATTTGAATGCCTGAACTACTAGGCCGGCTTCTTCGCACCACCCCATGACCGTGGAGGCTAAAAAGGACTGTTCCTCGTGGTCAATGTGATATTGAGAGAATTTCTCGATGAGTTTTAGGCCTGGATTTGAACCGTTAGGCTCAAGAATAATCATTTCACGAGCATACATTGCTGCTTTTTTCACTGCCAGTGCCGCATCAGGGACATGATGGAGAACGCCGCGGAAAACAACGCAGTCGAATTGTTGATGAATATCTAGTTCGTATATGTTGCCCACTTGGAATTGAACATTGTTGTACCCTTCGTTCTTCGCTCGTTTTATGGCTGTTTCAATGGCGTTGGGAACAGGGTCGATACCAAGGATGGAGGCTGCTCCCAGACGCGCTATATCCAATGTGCACACGCCATCACCACAACCCAAGTCAAGGATTTTTAGTCCGCAAAAATCCTTAACTTCAATCAGCCCTTGTAGCATTCTATTGTTAGCATATTTAGTGGAAAGTTTGTCACTCGTTGTATATTCATACCCGCCGCGTTCGGAGACATCGGCTGAGAATTTCTTTACATTGTCTTTCGCAATCTTCTTATCTTGAACCACGAAAACCTACTTTAGTTACTATTTTGAAAGGATTTATGCCTTGTAGGCTATGGTCAGGATGTTGCCAACCGGAAGCGAGATGGCTTTGTCAGCGAGATGCACCACTGACAGATATCGCTGTAGTGTCTGCTTAACCGATGATGGTAATGGGAAAAGACGAAGCCAGTATTGAAGAGGGTAGCGGTTCCAGATTGGTTTAACTTCGATGTTGGTAAAGCCGCATGCATCTAAAGCCCATACAATAGTTGTTGGACAATACAACTGTATATGTTCAATGTCAATGATGGGAGAACGCAGCCCAAGGATACGATTGAGTGTACCTGTATAATCATGGGTAATAAGCGCGATCATCCCTCCGGGATGAAGGCGTGTGGCTGCGTCCTTAAGCAATGTCATGGGATCTGGAATATGTTCTAAGGTTTGAAATGAACAGAGCAAGGAAAGTGGTTTGTCTGCTAACATTCCAGGGGTGAAAACCCCTTCAATTAATTGGGGACGCAGTTCTGGTGGTGCTGTTTGAATCGCTGAAGAAGAAGGCTCAACTCCATAGACTTCTTCGAATCCCATTTGATCCAAATGGGGTAAAAGTGCTCCATTGCCAGCCCCTACATCTATTGCAACGCCGCGTTTGTGCATTGCGACAATATACGGCTTTAATGCGCTCGCGTAGCTTTCGGCAGCGTAGCAGGCTTCCTTTGAAGAATCATAATCAGCTTCAGCATAGGCCTGGGCCAGATGGGCGTCCTTAGGCGGTGTCGGGGCATAGATGCAGTCGCACTCTGTGCAACGAACCAATTGGTGGCACATGAATTCTGGTTGTTTTCGGGACGCATAACTGTATTTGTTCAGTTTGCCTTGATCAATTTTTTGTTCAGCAAACAGAATATATTTGCGGTTTCCGCATATAGGGCAGGTCCGTTTTTTTGTCATGTAAGTGCACTCTTCATGGTAGTCATGCCTGTTCTTATTCCTGGCGTTTCCATATTTCCCAACCAGCTTCATTGCGTTCCATGGCATAGTCGCTCGCTACGTCCCGTTTGATTCGTTCAAAAATGCGTATTTGTCCGGAGGCAAGATCAAGGGTGCCAGGGGTATCAAAATAAATAAACGGTGCTTTTTGCTTTTGAATTTTATCCAAATTCCGCTGGTACTCTTGTTCTGTTACGGATTGTTCGTACAGGCTGAGGAAGGAGTTTCGAGGGTAGTATTGGGCCATGAGTGGCACAGTATAGGACGCCCCTGTGATCAATAATGGATTCTCATGCTTGTGTTCAATGAGATAGTCACTTTTCTTTTTGATGGCGTTGCCATAGTCGTGGGAGAAAATTCCCCCTCCAATCACCATCGTGGATTCGGGATTTGCATTCAAAGTGTGCAGATTGGCTTTTACAATTGTTCTGGTCGACCTGTTCCAGCTTTCTCCTGCAAGGGGAAGGACAATAATCAGAACTAGGACAAGGGGCAAGGGTAGTAGTGCGGTACGCCATGGTATGGGCCGCTGCTTCCAGTAAAGGCGGATCCTACGTATGTCGAGCATGTCAATGAGAAAGAAGCTATACAGAGGATAAAAAGTTTGCAGATGCATGGAATGAGGTCGGGCAGCATAATACGCAAGCCAGATGAGCAGTGTCACGGCAAAGGCGAGCCTTGCCCTTTGGCGTTTTGAAAGGGGGCGTTTCCCCCATAGGATAGCGCTTCGAAGTGCTATATAAACTGCATGTACGAAAAACAGAATAATTGGTGGGTCAAAATACAAGGGCAGTCCAGCGAAACCGCCGGAAAATCTGCTGATCTTGGTCAAGGGGAAGTAATAGGCTCCCGGCCCGAAAGCCACCTGTAACACTCCTTGGAAAACCAGAAAAGTGATAGCTAAGCTCGCTCCCCAATTGAGAGCAGCAAGGGCGATCCCTTTCCAGTCATGGAAGGGGTCTTGGGTGATGATATATGCCAGTATGCCTACTCCCAGTGCAATAGCAGTTTCTGGGTTAATGAGAAAAGCGATTCCACAGGCACTTCCCAAGATTAGGCTGGCGGGGCGGGCTGATATTTTTTGGGAGAGGATTAAGATGAACGGAATGATGGCAAAATTGAAGAAGCGGATGCCGGAATGGTTGAGCAGTGGGATGTTCGCGTAGTTGTAAAGAAATGGAAGCAACAAAAGTAAAGGGAGCAGAATATATAGAGGATGTCGCTTGTTCCACATACGCCAGGAAAGAACCATCAACAACACATAAAGCCCTTGAATGACAATGACCACTTGGAACTGCTGTGCAATATCAAAAAAACCAAAGGTGCGTTGGAAGATGCCTAAAAGGAACTGAAAAAAAATTCCATATCCGCTCCATATATCAACCCCCGGCACCAAGCCTCCACCAATCTGGTTGGCAATTCCTAGAATACAGCCGGTATGTAAGTCCTGACTTGATGAATAACTTCCTAGGTAAATTGGCATAAGAAGCATCGCGGCAAGCGGGGCTGCTACCATTAATCCCGCAACTGTGTTCATGATCGTGTACCCCCCTCGCCATGTTTTCAGCCGGGGACAGAATCGGGGAAGAAAGAATAGAATCCATCCCAGTCCCAATGAGAGCACCCATGGATCCCGTCCGACCTTTGAGTTTACCCAGAAACACAGGGCTGCTAAAGGAAGAATGAGAAAAAGAGAAGGGCGGGCGATACCCTGATACAATTTACCGGCCAACGGGGGGATGCGGCCACTGAGCTTTCTCGAATAATTCAGATAGAGTCCTGATATCCCGAGAAGCAACGTTGCTATAAGCGAGACTAGATGGGCGTGTCTTTGCGGCGCGTTGTTGGTTTGCGTAAAATCTATTTGCTCTTTCAAAAAACCGGTGCTGTTTCCACTTGGGTCAAATTTTAAAACTAAAAATGAAATAAGTATGACTGCCAGCGTCAATAACACAGATAAACTACGCGTTGTTAAAGCTGAGTTTTTCATCGGTTCGTGCACCTAAGATTTTCTGTGGATGTGTATTTTCTTGAATCCAAAAACAAGGGAGGATTGCGTTCAATTAATTTAGAGATAAGTTTTGGCTATTTCCCCCCCCCTGTCAATGCCAAACTAGATAGTCGCCCCTGAAAAACATATATCCATTTGATTTTTATTGATAAAAAATCCGATAGGATGTACTATTTTCGACCAGAGAATGCGCTCGTCATGCAAAAAGACGGTCGAACCGTACAACTTCAAACGGGGTGGTCATGAAAGGGGAAAACAGTAAATCGGATCAGGTGAACTTTCTTTATCAAGATCTGATGGATCAACTCAACCCACGAGATCCACTGCTCAAATTGGCTGGTCGGATTCCATAGCAGAGGTTCGAGGATAAACTCAATGGGTTGTACAGCGAGCACGGAAGGCCTGCAAAGCCAGTCCGACTTATGTCTGTCCGGCTAAGAACCCTTGATATCCGTGGATTCTCGCGTTTCCGTTGACTTTATAAGTGCCATTGCCTCGATGGCCATCTTTGACAGGCCTTTGAAAACAAAAAAACCCAAAAACTCCTTGAATATGGTATGCAGAAGCAACTAACCCACTGCACCAAAAGGAGATTTTAGACATGGCGTATACTAACACGATCCTCAATCAAGTTCTATCCTTGATTTCCCGTCCAGAGTTTGAAGCTTTGGCCGAGGAATATGGCATAGGCCGCAAGCATAGGACCTTTTCCCGCTGGAGCCAGTTCGTCTGCCTGACCTTTATTCATTTGTCGTGCCGCAAGTATGCGCGATGGCATTCGCAACCTCGGAGCCAACAGGCGGCGGCTTTATCTCCTCGGTATCGGGAGCGTTGCGCGATCGACATTTGCAGACGTCAATGCCAAGCGGCCCGCAGAATTTTATCAGGCACTCTTCGGCAAGCTCTACCAACGGTGTCAAGCCGTCGCTCCGGGGCACAACTTTCACTTTAAAGGCAAGCTGTTCAGTTTCGATTCTTCCACTGTAAAACTCTATCTTTCCGCCTTTCTCTGGGCATCTTTTCGGGCCAAACGAGGAGGCATCAAGCTGCACACGGTGCTGGGTCATGACGGATACTTGCCCGCCTTTGTACGCGTCACCGATGCCCGCCAACACGATTCAAAAATGGTTAAAATGCTCAAACTACCAAAAGGTTCCATCGTTACCTTTGACAAGGCCTATATCAGTTACCGCTGGTTTAGGGACACACTGATTAAATCGTTTCCGCCCGAGCCTAAAATTGGTATAATTCCTTCCAAGCAATCAGCAGGAGGAAAGGATGAATCACCATGTAAGTTTTTCTGATTTGGAATACGCAACCAAGAAGAAGGTGACGCGTCGTGACCGTTTTTTAGCCGAGATCCAAGCTATCACGCCATGGTCACTGCTGATTGCCGAAATTGAACCTTTTTATCCCAAAAGTGGAAAACGCGGTCGGCAGCCATTGGGGCTTGAGCGTATGTTGCGTATGTATATCGCCCAGCAATGCTTCGGACTCTCGGATGAAGGGATCGAAGATGCGATCTATGATAGTCAGGCCATCCGCAAATTTGTTGGTATCGATCTGTCGCGCGAATCCGCACCGGATGCCACAACTCTCCTCAAATTTCGCCATTTTTTGGAAGACCACAAATTGACTGAACGTATTTTTGCTACCATCAAT
>JAFLJW010000245.1 GCA_022712815.1 Pseudodesulfovibrio sp.
TCTACTCACAGGACGATAAGAGCTGTAAGGAATTTTTTAAACACTCCATGGAAGGAGGTACGACTCATGGAAATTGCGAATCTTGAAGTTCAAAGTTCGGACGTAGCGGATCAGATGAAAAGTATTCGGAAGATCAAACTGCAGCGTCAGGTTCTCGAAGACCCCTCGATGGCTCGCCAGCTCGTCAAGGTCGAATCCACAGGGACCTATAACGCCAAGGGAAATGTCATTCAGGCAATTTCCGGGGATCTCGGTGACGCATAGAAAAAAGGCCGGGAGACACGGCATACCAAAAAAATAGGCCGGATGACTGTTCATCCGGCCTATTTTTTTTGCCTCCCCCCCCTCTGCCTCATAAAACGAAAGCCCTGTGTAAAAAACACAGGGCTTTCGTTTTATGAGGCCAACCGCCGGAGGCTCGCTCGGGGTCAAGGGGCGCGCCCCTTGCAGGTCCAGGACAGCGTCCTGGTCCCCCGGAAGGGACCGCCGGTAGGCCTCTTCTCTACGCTAACTCCCGGCTTCGTCCACACCTGCATCGGCAAAGGTCGCCATTTTATTATACATATTGGCCGCACTCCTGACGAGATACATGGCACAAGCGGCTCCGGTCCCTTCGCCCAGCCGGAAACCGAGGCTGAGCAACGGGTCGAGTCCCATGGCGTTGACAGCGGTGATATGACCGGGTTCGGCGGATGCATGGCTGATGACGCAGTAGTCCTGAACTGTGGGGCAGATTTTCCAGGCAGCAGCATAGGCGGCGGTGGAGATGAACCCATCCACGCAGATGAGCTGACGATTCCTTGCGCCACCGAGGATGAGACCTGTGAGGGTTGCTATTTCAAGACCACCGAGGGCGGCCAGAATTTTGAGGGGGTCGCCAGATTCAACGGCTGCTTTGTTGGCAGCAAGTCCTTTACGAATGACAAGGGCCTTGCCGGCAACGCCGTCCTTGTCCAAACCAGTGCCGGGACCGGTCATGGATTCGGGATCAAGGCCGAGGTATGCGCAGTAAAGTGCGGTGGAAGGCGTGGTGTTGGAGATGCCCATGTCGCCGGTTCCAAGGACTTTGACTCCATCAGCATGGGCGCGATCAGCCAGGGAAACACCGAGCATGAGGGCCTTCAGGCACTGCTCATCCGTCATGGCCGGGCCCTGAGCGAGATTGGCTGTACCGGGCGCTATTTTTTCCTGAATCAGGTTTGGATGTTCATCGTAGGTTCCGCCGCAGGAACCGGCATCGACCACGTACAGTTGTGCTCCTGCGGTTTCAGCCAGAACGTTGATACCAGCCCCGCCGCCGAGAAAATTGAGCACCATCTGGCGCGTGACTTCCTGCGGGAAGAGGCTGACACCTTCGGCGTTGACACCATGATCTCCGGCCACGGTATAGATGCGCATGGGGTCGGCCTCAGGCGCTTGTCCCTCTTGAACAAGAAACATCTGCAAGGCCAGATCCTCAAGACGGCCAAGGCTTCCCTGAGGCTTGGTCAGGTTGTCGAGATGGGCCTGACCTTTTTCGGCCAAAGAACGGTCAACGGGTTCAATCGCGCCAAGTACGGCATCGAAATCATTCTGCATTATATGATCACTCCTGATGTATTTTAAAGCTCAGGTTGAATACACCCCAGAGGGCCAACTGTAAACAACGGAGGACATTAGAAAGGTTGAATGGATTGACCATACGTGGTAGGTCACCAAGACTACTTTCACTGGATATTTCAATCATTTCCGGGACTGAATATGGGCAAGAAACTTTGCATCGTCCACGCCAATTGCCAGGGTGAACCGCTGATCCAGCGGCTCATGGCATGCCCTGAGTTTTCAATACGGTATGAATGTCTTTTAATTACCAACTACACTCGCGAACCAATCCCGGACGAGACGCTCGGGCAATGCACCCTGTTTCTCTACCAACACCTTGGAGCAAACTGGGATAATCTGGCATCAAAAGTCCTGCTCGACAAGCTCCCACCAGCAGCGCAGCACCTGTGCATCCCAAACATGTTCTTCAAGGGATATTGGCCCCTGTGGAGCGGCAAGACCGGATTCGACTACCGTTGCTCCCACATGGACGAAATTATTTGCAAGAGGCTGCCTCCAGAAGAAACCGTCATGCTCTTACTCCATTCCAATGTTGCCGCATGGTATGACCTGCCAGCCTTGATGGAAGAAACCCTTGAGCTTGAACGAAACCGGGCATCCCACACACCTATCCAATATCTGGATTTTCTGATTGAGAACTACGGCAAGGAACAATTGTTCAACACGATCAACCATCCGCGGGCCACGCTCATGAATCTAGTGGCAAAAGGCATCCTGGCCGAACTAAAATTTAAATTGCCAAAGGATGCGACCCTGAACGCCATCGGCGAGCCGTTCCCGGAATTCGAGCAACCCATCAACCCGAAAGTCGCAAAATTCTTTGGCTGGAATTTCGGTGGCCCGGAGACCGAGTACGAAATATACGGCAGAAAGCTGAACTTTGCCCGTTACGTATCCAATTACGTTGTCGCACGCCGGGCAAAGATAAGTGATTTTATCGGATTCCTTCAGGGAGACAATATCGCCATCTAGAATCGGCCTTTCCCTACCGTTTCACCCCATGCTTTTTCAAAAGCTCGTACAGATACCCGCGTGAAACCCCGGCTAGTTCCGCTGCCTTGCTTATGTTTCGAGCAGTTCGCGCCAGCAACATCTCCACATATTCCCGCTCCGCTTTGTCCCTGTAGACCTTGAGTGTCGGGAAAATCTCGCCATGAAACGGGCCGACACCTGAGTGCGCAACGCCCCCGGACTCACCGATATTCTGCTGCGCCGCATTGATCCGAATCCGGGTGGGCAAATGGCGGCTGTAAATGACCGGGCCATCCTGAGCTGCGGCCAGAGCACGGTTTACGGCGTGCTTGAGTTCACGCACGTTTCCCGGCCACTGATAGGCGCGCAAAGTCGTCCAGAATTCATCACTGACCGTCTTGTGACATCCATCGTGCTCAACGCATGCCTTTTCAATGAAATAACGCGTAAGCGGTTCCAAATCCTCCATGCGTTCGCACAGGGGCGGCAAAGTTACCGAGACACCGCGCAACCGGTACAAGAGATCCTTCCTGAACAATCCGAGCCGGGCCATTTCTTCCAAATCCTTGTTGGTGGCGACCACAAGACGAAAGTCTGATTCACTCTCTTTCTGGCCACCCACCGGCCGGTAGCGGCCTGTCTCAAGAACACGCAGAAAGGACGCCTGCATATCAAGAGGCAATTCACCCACCTCGTCCATGAACAGGGTGCCGCCGTGGGCCTGGGAAATGACCCCCTCCCGGCTGCGATCCGCGCCGGTGAACGCCCCCCTGACGTGACCGAAAAGCTGAGAACCGATCAAGGTGGGCGACAGAGATGCACAGTCCAAAGTGACGAAATCCTTTCCCGCACGACCACTGTTTTCGTGCACGGCCCGGGCAAAAAGTTCCTTGCCAGTCCCGGTCTCGCCGAAAATCATGGCCGTGACATCCATTCGCGCTGCCTCGTCGATCTTGGACAGGCATTGAATAAGCTGTGGACTGGAACCGATGATCCCGGGGAGACGAGCAGATACGACCGAAGCGACAGAACGGTGCTCACGGTAAGTGACCACGTCGCGCACGGACTGTTCAATCTTGTCCACGGTCAGCGGCTTGGTCAGATACTCCCAACCGCCCTGCTGAAGAACACTGGCCGCGCCGGACAACTCCCCGTGACCGGTGATGACGATGATCTCCGGCATGGAAGGCAATCCCTTGAAACGGGCCAGTTCCTCAATGCCGTTGCCATCGGGCAGCAAAACATCAAGAAAGATCACGTCATGCCCGCCCGCCCCGGCCTTGACCCAACCCTCGGCCAATGACCCGGCAGCCTCGAAATCGTGACCCAATCCGGTTGCGACATCACCAAAAAGGACATGCATCATCTGCTCGTCGTCAATGAGGAGTATTTTTGCCATCTATGCCTCCAAAAGCTTGCCGAGTGCAGTCATGGCCGATTCACTCTCTTGCCTGAGCCTGTCAAACAATTCGGGAACCTCGGCCAGCCGCTCATCCCGCACAGCCATTTCCAGAGCCTGAGCAACACCGGCCATTTCAACGGCCTGAATCATGCCCGCCGAATTATTCAGCCCGTGGGCCAGACGCAATACCTCGACCATATTGCCGGTGGCAATGTGCTCTGCCATATCCGCCAGCTTGGGCGGAGTGTCGTCCAGAAAGGTGACGGCCAGCTTGTCAAACAAAGCCTGATTGTTGCCGAGCCGAACAAGGGCCGCATCCACGTCAAGGACTGTCTCCGCGCCAGTCGATTCCGATGTCACTGGCGAATCATCACTGGTTTTATCATCATCTTGACTGGCTGAATGTTGGGCCACGGCCATGAGCAGATCATGGCTTGCAAGGGGCTTGACCACATAGCCGGACATGCCCGCTTCAAGACATTTTTCCTTGTCGCCCTGCACGGCAAAGGCCGTGGCCGCGATGATCGGAATGGTGCGTCCGGCCTCACCTGTTTCGCCAGCGCGAATGCGGCGGGTCGCCTCCAGACCGTCCATCTGCGGCATCTGAACATCCATGAACACGATGTCGAAATGATCTTTTTGCATGATTTCCAGAGCTTCCCTGCCGTTCTCGGCCAGGATCACTTCATGCCCGGCCTCTTCCAGAACCTCCTTGGCAAAGGTCTGGTTGAGAGGATTGTCCTCGGCCACCAGTATTCGGTTCGGCGGGACGGATGGGACCTCGACCTCTTCAATTTCTTCGACGGCTTGATCGGCCTCGGCTTCACCGGGCAGCTCAAGAATAACATCAAAGGTAAAAGCCGCTCCCCGACCGGGAACACTGGAGACGGAAATAGTCCCGCCCATCATGGTCACGAGCTGACTGCATATGGCCAGCCCAAGCCCGGACCCCTCGTGCTTCTTGGCGTAGGAATCATCCACCTGCCGGAAGCTCTCGAAAATGTATGGCTGCTCGTCTTCAGGAACGCCGATGCCGGTGTCCTCCACCTCCACCTTGAGCCTGATTTTCTCAGTGGGATCAAGATTTTTGCCGGTCAGATCGGAATCGAGCGACATGTGTACCACCACATATCCCTTCTGTGTGAACTTGACAGCATTGCCCACCAGATTGGTGACCACCTGCTTGAGCCTGAAGGCATCGCCCTTGAGCAGCCTGGGGACGTCATCGGCCACATCTCCGCCCAGCGAAAGTCCTTTGTTGGCACTCTCGAAACGAAAAATATTGAGCGAATCATCCAGAATCTTTCGGATGTCAAAGGTCTTTTCGGAAAGCTCCAACCGCCCGGATTCAAGGCGTGAAAAATCAGTGATGTCGGTGATGATTTCGAGCAGGGTCCAGGCCGAGTGACGAACCATGTCCGCATATCGCCCCTGGGTCTGGCCCAGTCCCTTTTTCTGCATCAGCTCGGTCATGCCCATGATGCCGTTGAGCGGTGTACGCATGTCGTGGCTCATGTTGGCCAAAAACACGGACTTGGTTCGATTGGCCTTTTCAGCCTCTTCCCGCTTCTTCTGAATCTGGTAAGTGGACCCGCAGATGCCCACGAAACCGACGAGAAAAATGAGGGTAAATGCTATGTGGGTCTGGGCCACAGAGCTTTTGCGAGCCTGAATGAGGGGGGCTGCGGAAAACGAAACAGAGATACCGCCGAGGATGGCCTTGTCCGCATGGCCGTAATCGGCATGACACCGCATACATTGTTTTTCCGCATAAAGAGGAGCTATGTACCGAAATACCTGACCATTCCGGCTCTCCACCATCTCGAACTTCTCTTTGGCTCCCTCCTTGAACTCATGAAGGGCAAGGGCCTCCCAATTATCCGCCCTGTTCCCGGGGCGGACAGGGTCAAGGCTGGTAATATGAAACTGAACCTCATGATCTTTCTGGGCAATAGTCGAGAGCTGGCGGGTCATATAGGCTGGATTGATCTTGGTCAGGATGCCGCCCTGAGTAGTCTCGATGGTCTGATCTTTCTTCCTGAGAAAGGGGTTGGGCGGATTGTCCGGGGTCGCCAAAACATACACGCCACCGTGGCCCGCATTCCATGAACGGGTAACGACCACCTGCTGAAAAAAGGCTTTGGCCTCGCGCTTGGCCATGCTGGCCACGTGCGACCGCTCAGAGCGCACCGACCACAGGGCAAGCACAAACAGGAACAAGAGCCACAGCATCCCAAGCCCCAGCGGCCAGATCAGCCGCCCTTTAACGGACATGCCTTTCGACTTCACGACCTATCCCCCGAATCTGCCCTACCCGGAGCCGCCGGGTGAGCATTTTTGTCATATATACCAAACATCAGTCAGTAATACATGACATACGTCAGCAATAAATGACACCTTTTTTGTGATTAGGCTTTGAATTGTCCGTGTTAAAATCCATCAACCATTGGCAATCATCAGTTTAAAATAATAACGAAAAAAAACCCCTATGGCATGGAACTTGTTGTAAGGTGACTACTGTATTTTCTGTTTGGTCCGTTGATCGTTTGACGGCCAGACACGTGAGGTTGGCTGAGGCTTGCGATCTTATAGTCGCTTCGGGAACAAGTTCAACTGCAAGGAAGGGATGTATGAATGGCAAACAGTGAGAAACGCTTCCTGAGCAAAAAGCTGTTGCCAGGCGTGCTCGTCGGAGCGCTTCTGACCGTCATGGTGATCCTGGCTTCTGGGTTCATGATCCAGACCACGAACACGGACGTATTCTGTGTTTCCTGCCACGTGATGAAACCCTTCAGGGTTGCGTGGAAGATGGAAACGCACGGAGGCAACAACCCTAAGGGGCTTGAAGCACAATGTGTGGACTGTCACCTGCCGCACGGGAGTTTCGTGGAGTACATAACTGCCAAGGCGTATACCGGGACTCGGGACATCATAATGAATATGATCATCGACCCCAACACCTACGACTGGGCCGGACGCGCCAAACATCGGCGCGACTTCACCTACGACAATGCCTGTCGCAAATGCCACGCGAACCTTACGCCTTACGGCATGAGGACCAGCGGCATTCTGGCGCACATGCAGTATCTCGTCGGCGATCTGGACAAACGTTGCGTGGATTGCCACGAGCACGTCGGCCACAAAAACATGGTCACGGAAATCAACAACTATTTCAAGAAAAGCCCGCTTGTCGCAGGCAAGGAGTAGGAGAGGTCTATGAAAAGAGTCTTCGGTACGTTATTCGTCGCCGGATTCATTTGTTGCATGACGCTCATGATCGCCGGAACAGCTCAGGCAGCAGCCGAGCTTGAAGGTCTCAATCTGGAGAAGAAGCAGCTTGTGGTGCACCGCGGCTACACCAAGGCAGCCAAATCGTGCATCGAGTGTCATTCCCAAAAGACACCCGGCATTATTGAAAACTGGAAAAATGGGAAAATGGGCCATGCAACCGTCTCTTGCTACGACTGTCATGTCGTGGAAAAAGACTCACCCATGGCCAGCCAGTGCGAGGGCCTTCGAGGCACCAATATCTACACCTCGCCCATGGTCTCATCCAAGACCTGCTCCAAATGTCATCCGCGCGAAGTCGAACAGTTCCTGACGAGCGCCCATGCGAGACTGGCAGGTAATCCGCTTCTGGAAAACAAAAAAATGATGGCACTCATGTACCACAATGAAGGTGCCGGGTTCCTCGGTGTTGAGGAAGGCTCTCCAGCCAACCGCGCATCACGCGCGTCCGGTTGCCAGATGTGTCACGGCACCCAGGTCGAACTGGGTGCGGACAACAAGCCCATCAATGAAACATGGCCCGGCGGCGTCGGCACTCGCTACCCCGATGGAAGCATCGGAACCTGTACCGTCTGTCACACTCGCCACCAGTTCGCTGTGTCCGAAGCCCGCAAGCCTGAAGCCTGTGCTTCCTGTCATCTGGGCCCGGATCATCCGAACATTGAAATCTACGAAGAATCCAAACACGGACAGATCTACAACGCTCACGGCGAAAAGTGGAACTTCGAAGCCGCTCCCGACACATGGGAACCCGGCGATTACGATGCACCCACCTGTGCCGTCTGCCACATGTCCGGCATTGGCGAGTTGACCACGACCCATAACATCACCGAACGCCTGAAGTGGAACCTTGTCCACAAGCGTTCTGAAATCCGCTCCAAGGAGCGCGGCGATGGCGTCAAGGGCGACATCCTCATGCGCAAGGTTTGCAAGAACTGCCACTCCACCCTCCATACCAATGCAACGATGGATACTCTGGATAACGCAGTCGCCCTGTACAACGTGTACTGGGACAAGGCCGTTGCCATGAAGAAGGAACTCGCGTCCAAGGGGCTGCTCAAGGAAGATGCCTGGAAAGATGGTTTCCAGGAACTGATGTACTACCTGTGGCACCACACTGGCCGTCGTGCCCGTCAGGGTGCCGCCATGAACGGCCCGGACTATGCCCACTGGCATGGCTTCTTCCAGATATTCCAGGTCGTGAAGGATATGGAAGACATCTACAAGTATCGCCTGGAGAAAGGCAAGATCGAGGAATTGTCCACCGTAATGAACGGCGGCCCGGTATAGACCGGACCTCATCCCACGCCTGACCACCCTCACAAACGTCAAGGCCCCTCGCACCAACGGGGGGCCTTTTCATTTGGTTGAGAATGGTTCGAGTGCAAGGCGTATAGGGAAAAGCAAGGCCGAAGCGTAGTCTTCTACGTGAGGATTTGCTTTTTCCCATGCAACGCAGCAATCGGGCCGTTCTCAACCAAATGAATAAAAAGAAAAGGTGCTTGAAATATAGGCACCATCACATCAATACATATCTATAGAAATCCTCCTGCCGTCCGATAAGTAGTATGGACTGGCACAACCACGGAGGGTTGCCCAATGTATGTAGAATTGACCGAAGCCCACATGGACGGATTCAGCTTTGAAATGCACCTCAAGGAAGTGGCGCAGGAACAGGCCAAGGCCATTCTCGGCGATTTTGTGGAGTTTTCCGACGAGGCCATTCAGGCTTTCAGGGAAGCCGCCATCGAGCCGATCAAGAACGGCACCTTCACGCTGGAGCGGCTCGAGCAACGCATCAACACGGTTCGCGGCGAGATAGCCCAGATGTGGAATTCTGCCCTGCCCGACGATGTGAAGTACCGCGAAATAAGTGCCAAGGAAAATGAAATTTCTCTGCTTCAGGCAGGTCAGTTCACCTTTGCCAAGGCGGGATTTTCGAAGATGGTGTAAACTCTCTCTTCTCGACGCAAAAAGGCCGCCCGGATTCTTCCGGGCGGCCTTTCACATTCGTTATATCTTGACTGGAGCTACTTGAATCTCGGCGGCCCCA
>JAFLJW010000121.1 GCA_022712815.1 Pseudodesulfovibrio sp.
GAACTCGTGACGAGGCCACCACTGGCGAACTGAAGACTTGATGAGCTTGTCGTATCTCTTGGAGATCATCCCCGCGTCAGCGGGACATGACCAACCCAATGAGAATACAAGCACCAAGCCAACGAGCAGCATAGTAGATAGACGCTGCAAGGGGTTCCTCCCGGATTTTCTCAATTGTTTCTTTCCAGGGCCGCTCATTCCGTGCGTCCAGCCAGCGAAGGCCAAGGAACAGGATGAGCAATGCGGCAAGCGCGTAGCCCAGGGAAGTCAAAAACGAAACACCGATCAATTCAAACATAATTTCCCCTTTGCCTATCCCTTCTGAAACGACGATCCGGTCTGACCGTGGAAGACGAGCCTCCGAGCCGAAACCAGTGAAGCCGGGACCGGGGCCAGACCAGACCCTCATTTAGTAGGCGTAATAATAACATAGGAATAGGGAGACACCCGCCATTGTGTTGCTGGTGGGTAGCTCTTAGGGGGGTATCGGGGGGTTGACATAATATTTGCAAGGGTATTGACGGTAGGACATTTTTGTCCTACTTTGACGACATGAAGGCGAAAGAATTTATACGGAAGCTGAAAAAGCACGGCGTTGAGATTGAACCCAAGCGCGGAAAAGGTGGTCATATTCTTGCCAGATTTGAAGGCAAAAAGACGACCATTCCGATTCATGGTTCAAAAGATGTAGACCCGACTTTTTTGAAAAAAATATGCAAACAGCTTGGCGTATCAACAAAGGCTATTGGCCTGACAACTCTCATCGCTTTTCTAGGAGGATGTGTATGTTTACTTACCCAATAGTTTTAACAACGATGGATAATGGCGATGTGATGGTAGAGTTTCCCGATGTACCGGAAGCTCTGACCTATGGAGACAATGAAGATTTTGCCCTTGATTGGGCGCAAGACGCTCTCCATGTTGCCTTGCAGTCATATATTGAAGATCATGAGGATATCCCGCGCCCTTCCCGTCGCAGAGAGGGACACCCTGTAGTTGAGGTTTCTCCAGCTATAGGACTCAAGTTGGTGATCTACCAAGCCATGCGCGAGCAAGGTATCTCTCAAATGCGCTTGGCAAATATGCTGCACTGTGACGCGAGACAGGTCCGCCGTCTATTAGACTTGGACCACAACTCGACTATGAACCAATTGCTCGATGCTTTTGCCGTATTTGGCATGACTTTGGATTTCAAGCCGAAGAAGTGCAAACAACGAGCCCCAGGCATATGTATGTCTGCAATGGCATGATTAACAGCCCTCGGTTCACGCCGGGGGGCTGTTTTTTTATGCTGCCGACTCCGAGTACCCTGCCGGGTCTTTAACCCATGCCCATAGCTCGGCAATTTCAGCGGTCCACTTGCCGTTAACGAGAAAGATTGGAGCCCCTTCTTTTTGCCATTTCTGAACAAGGTATTCGCTCCGTCCCATTCTTTTGGCTATCTGCTTCCAACCTTCGGCTGTCTCAATCGGACGAACTATCATGATACTCCCCTTGTGCGATTCTGATTGCCGGGGCTATCAGGTCAAATATTTCTGTAACAATCCGGTCAAGCCCTTCATCATCGTTTTTGGCCATGTAAACTTCTCCAGGGTCATGCCACCTCCAGCAACCCACCGGCAGGCACCCACTTCCTGACTGTGATTTCCCACCTGGGCTTGGTGCTGTAATATTTACCCGATCCAGGGAGAAAGCCGACAACCTGTTTATCATCATCCCAAAAAATCTTATTCATCACGTCTTTGACGTGCTTGATGATATTGTCGAAGTCAGGCTTGACGGTCGGTCTGATCTTCCCGGTCAACGCCTCTTCCTTCTTTTTCTTCGACCAACTCGCCGGTATGGGCATGTAGGCCTTCACACACAATTCGACCGGCCCGGACCAAGGGACACCGGGCGCATATTTCCTGAGAAAAAACCGGAGTTCATTTTCACGGCTTTCCTGCTTGTTGTCCTTGTACGTCATGGAAAAATTGCCGCGCCTGGCATGCCTGGCCCTCATCTGACCGACCGGCACAAGAGGCACAACTAAGCTGATGGTATCACTCATTTTCCGTATCCTTTTCTTTTCCAGTACGCCCTGACCTCTTCGATCCACGGACAAGCAGTCATGTTCCGTATCTGCCCTGGTTTGCAATCACGCTTTTTGTCCCAGCAGGATTCCCCAAAACATTCGCCTTCGCCTTGGGCGAGACACGGCAGGCGGTCGCGGAACTTTTTTTTATCGCAGAGCTTGGCTGGCTTGATCATGCCGCACTGTCCTTCTCAACGATGTCATGCAAAGGAGCACCATCACGAAAAGCCTGACGCTGTTTGAACGTCACTCCACTTACAACAGCCGCCACTTTTCCCCGCCCTGCTGAATTCCCTTCAAGGACAAATTGAGAGGACTTACCAATCATCTCGACCTTTTCGTTTGTGCCTATCCCGCGCAGAGGTTCGGTATTCTCAACGCCTCGCATTTTATAATCCGCGTAGTGAGTAGCGAAATCTTTCACGAACCAAACATGATCGTCTTCTTTCCTGGAGCATAGTTGAGGCCAGCCTCCAAAGAACTGTTTTACAACGGCATTTGTCACCGGATCGGCAAATTGAACGGTCGCATACACGCCGTAACGCCGCACGGCCATGAGAACTTCTTGTGCTTGAGCTTCACCCTGAATTTTATGATCGTCCTTGGAGCCTACGATATGCTCAACAATCTCAGCGATGGTCGGCATGCTGAAATACTTGCGACTCCGAACACAGGCCATCGCCGCCGTGCGAACTTGCTCGATGGAGAATTCAGAGAGAGCCGCGAACCGCATATCGAGTCCAGGGTCAGATAGCTTGCCATTAAAATTCTCAGCAAGGCCGGTCATGATTTCTGAAAATTGGTCAATGTCGTGTGCGGTCATACTGCTAGCTTCTCCTTCCGTTTCTGCGCCCAGGTTTTAGCAACCATTATATTTTGATCGGTCTGAGCATTTCCGGTGTTTGGCCCTATCTCGACAAGATCGTCTTCCCATCTACGACCCGACAACCACCCTTGCGCCATCTTCGGTGTTTTCCCACTGGCAACGATGAAAGGACGCCTCGCAGCTTCTTGCTCGGCTGCATGGCAAATTTGATTTACGAGTGTGTCCGTGAGTTCAGGAATGTCGAGCCAAGCGTCTGCTGACTCAGCCTTGCCTTTGCGGTAATCGAACGATTTCCAAAAGCGATTGAATGTATCGAGACGTTTGCCGGTGAGTTTGCGCTTCTTCTTGGTCGTGTAAAATTCAATTTGAAGGACTTCACCACCGCCAACTGCATCGCCAGATGCAGAAAGGGTTTTATTCTTCTCTTCTTTCTTCTTTCTTTCTTCCTTCTTTCTTTCTTCCCCTTCTTCTGTATCCTGTGGGGTTACTGTGGGCTTCGTTGTGGCTTCGTTGTGGGGTTCGCTGTGGGCTTCGTAGTTTTTTGGGTCTTGGTAAAGGCTGTAATTTAAGATAGTTACAATCATCCCGCGTGTGGTCTTCATGGTGGTGATCATTGTGGTCTTCGTAAAGTGTTCGTACGCGCTTCGTATTTGATCAATTGAAGGCGTCTTTGTACGGTATCCAACCTTGTAGGACATCGCCTCGCGCATCTTCTTGATGGTAGTGAGAAACTGCCCTCTTTTGAACTTGTCACGATCCTTCCAATTGGCAGAGTCGAGCATCCACAACCATAGTTTGAAATACAAACCTGGTTTGTCCATGAGCTCGCCTTTAAAGAGCTTCCTGGCGACTATGATGTACCCACCGTCAATCACGCGCCCTACCCTCCAATCTCGTTAGCACAGAGGCGGCACTGCCCTTCCTCATTGGAAGGATTACCCATGAATTTATCATTGCAGGTTGAGCATACAAACACCGGGGATTTTGCCCCCAAATACCTCTCGTCTCTGATGTTTAAAATGCCCTCTTTGAGCGTGGCATGAGTGCTGTTGACCCTGACTTCCATGTGCGGATGGCCGTTCTCGTTCAGCCATTTAATCAAGGGTCTTGCGGATTCCTCAAACTCTTTGACTTGGTCTTTGGTTAATCTCATGATTTTTCCTTTCATTTACATGGTTAGCCTGTTGTGCTGCCTACGCCTCAGCCTTGCCTTCAACTCCGCGTTCCATACGGCTATGGGTCCGGCGGTGGAGTTGGGTCATGGCCTCATTGAGATGTATGAGCGCAACGTGGTTATCTTGGCAGGCAAAATCTCCTGCCTGAAATCTTTCCAGCCTATCAATAACGATGGCGAGAAGAGATTCGTTGGTAATGCCGTTCTCTTCCAAGTTGATGAACTTAATAGGAACATTGTATCCAGTGTAACCTCCGACATTCTCTACGTGGATTCTGTACTCTTGAGGGGCATTGCCCGGTGCTACATCTTCACCCGCAAAAAGTTCTGGCTGTCGGTCATTTCCACTGGCAATGTGTGTTCTGATTTCTCTGGTCACGTTGTTTTCTCCTTTCTAAACCACTGTTTAAGCCCTGCCAAAAACTTCCCACCACGCCCTCGCCCACGGCTGAAAGCCATATGCTGCGGGAAATGCTGATAGACAATTGCCTCAGCTTCTTCGATCACATTGTCAGTTGCGGCCACCATTTCCGTGCGGGTCACGCCGGGTTTCTGAGTCAGTTCCATGAGCCGGGTTGAAGCACTGAACAAAGCGATTGGTTCAACCGGCACAGGCTCTTTCGCATTGCGCTTGACCATGCGGTAGTCCAGGCCGTCAGCAATGAAAACGATGGCCTCCACGCTCTGATTCACAAGACAAAATTCCAGCAACTTCTCAGCCGGGAATCTGGCGGTTTTATCTGCCGGGTTGAGTTCCTTCCGGTATGTCCAGTGGGACTTCATGCCCGGTCCGTAAATTTCGTCGCACTGTTCCTCGATAGACTTCCGGGAAGCATGTGCGATCTTGTGCATGAGAGCGGTAAGACGGCTACTGACCACGACAAACACCCCTTGCCTTTGTCATTTTCGGCTGTACGGGATTGTGATTGGTTGAATCATGGACGCAAAAATGACGATCAACTTCAAGAGGCAGAAAGACGGCTCGACGCTGGCAACGGTCGTGCTGATCGTGGCCGGTGCCAGCCAGCCTCAATTTTATCGGATGGTGCTGGCTCCCGGAGTTGACCCATGGTCGGTGTACAGCGAGATTGCAGACAAGGCGGTCGGGTATCTTCAAGCGCACCAAAAGAAGGGGTCGGCCAAAGAAAAGCCCGCCGGGGCAAGGAAAGCTCCTACGGGAAAGCTGATTCAGCTTCGGGCGATTTTGCCGATGCCATAGCCTCATGCGGCTGCATCCTTGGTGTCCTTCTTTTGTTCGGGCTGTTTGTCGCCGTAGATGTCTGGCCGCAAGCTTTCCAGTGGAATGCCAAGCCTTTTATTGTATTCCATCGCCGCATCACCAGGAATTGCATCCGCAAGACAGTGACGCCACACAGAAGCCTTTGACTTTGACAACTCTAAGGCAAGTTCATCGTAAGTCAGACAACGATCAATTCGATATTTTTCTAGCGCGTTCATGGGATAATTGTATCAGGTCTGATACAAATATCAAGAGGAAGTCTCTAAATGGAGATTGACCAGTCATGCACAAATGATATGAGATACTTATGACCAGAATGTATGATGAAATACTGGAAGCCGTGAAATCTTTTATAAAAGACAATGGTGGCGTTGACGCAGTGATGGGAAAAGAACTCCTCCCTGGGTCACGGCCAACTCTTTTCAGGACGACGAAAAAAGACAAACTGCCTGGGCCTGACTTGCTCTGTAAATGGCTCGAAATAATTGGTTCACCGCCCCCCCCTATTGTTTCTCTTGCTCCTCATGGACCGACCGGTGCAATGTCTGTCATCCAGCCCGGTGGAACAATCCCGGAAGGGCTTGGCTCCATTGTCCCCGTCTACCAGTTCGCCGCCGGAGGGCTACCCGTCGAATGGAAAGAGGTGGAACCCTTTTGTGAAGTCTGTCTCCCTCAAAAATTCATGTTCCCCGGCCTCATGGTTGTCCAGGTGATCGGTGATTCCATGGCCCCACTCATCAAGGATGGCGCATACGTTGGCATCAACAAACATGCCAACACCCTGACCCCTGGCAAAGTCTACGCGGTCAACGTCCCCTACGAAGGCTTGACCATCAAAAGAGTCTTTCTAGACGTTGATAAAGGCGAACTGCTACTGAGATCAGAGAACCCAATTCATCCCGAGCAGCATATAAAGATCGAAGACCGAGACGGCCTCATCGTGGGTGAAGTAATATGGGGAATGCAGGAAATCTAGCCAGAGCAAACAGAGTAGGAAGCCACAATATTCGAATGGCTCAAGCCTTTTTTTTTCGACAGACAAGATAGGATAACAACTTATGAAAAGCATAAAAAATATTGATTGTAGGCTTTATATATGTCTTTTGTTCGTCATCCTGCTAACCTCCGCATGTACTCCAAAGCACCCACAAACTCTGAAGGAATGGGACGACACCATCCGCCGCCCCCTCATCGCCTGCATGAATGGCAACACCCAGGCCTGTCAGCAGGCCGAAAAAATCAAGAACCAATACGAAACGGAACACCCATGCACTTACGTATGGCCTCGCGGATTTGAAAACACGGTAGATACTCTTCTTGAAAAGATATTCCGAGGCGATGTATCCGACCTTGACCAGTTGATTGATGAGGCAAAAGCAAACAACTACGGAGACTGTCGGGAGCGTTCCAGCTTGGCTACGAGCCTGAGATTTCTCAAAGGATTTGGCTTGTACTTGGCAAAAGACTATTCTCGATCTGCCCAGGAATTTGAAACAGCCCTTGCCGAAATCACCCCCGAGAATACTATTGATAGAGAATTTTCAATCTTGACTCTGGCGATGTATCCGGCTGCCCTCATCAAGTCTGATAATATTCCAAAAGCAAAGGAAGTTCTTGAAACACGACTCTACATGCCCTTGGACACCATCACCGGCGATGATGCAGCCTTGCTTTCCCCCTTCCTCCAGTATTACGGAAAGATTTTGCCAATTCCAACCCCGCAGAAATACAGCCTGCCCACCTTGGCCTTATCCCTCTTTATCAAAGAAGTGATTAATCAAAATTCCCCGCACCCTAGCGCTATAGCCATGCACGATACCCTCAAAACCCTAGCTCCCTACACCCCTATCCCGGATTTCATATTGAAACACGACCCCACCCCGAACCCCACATTCCCATCGAAGATCGGGAAAACCTCATAACGGCGAAGTAATGTGGGGAATGCAGGGGATATAAACAGCATTTTGGTCCGCACCTAAAAACAAGGATTTCAGCAAGATGAGTAAAAAAAGTACCGATTTGGTCTGCACCCCGCCCCGGCGGGGTTTTCTTTTGTCCTATGTTTACAAAGATGAAAAAAAATAGCGGCCAAAGATTGACAAAACGCCTAGCCGAATGTTAAAAAATTGACATATTGAATAAATAGTTGCCATTAAACGAACTCAAAAGAGGAGTATAATTTGAACGATTCCTACATCACCCTCCCACGCCTCGTAAAAGAAGACATGCCAGACCTATTTCTAAACTCCATTACAAAAGAGATCAAAGAAGCCTATAGGCATGCTAAAATCGCAGCGGAAAAGCCTTTGCCGGAGATACTCTTGGAAACCATTGCAATCGAACAAGGGGCTTGGGTTCAATGTAAACTTCATCAGCTAGGAAGCCGTTATAGCGGACATGGAATTAATGTAAAACTTGAACAAAACTCGAAAAAAAGAGCCCACCTTGAAATAGAAACTGACAGGATACTGGCAAGCACTCATAGAGTCCGCACACCAGATACGTTTCCCCCACAAGCAAACTATCGAGAAGGTAACGCGGCGAGTAATCAATTGTGGCTAACCGGTATAACGGAACCACAAGCTCCAGAAAATTCTAAATGTAATATGTATATTCTACACGGGCCTAGGGAAGATGCCCCTACTGAACTGGGATTCGTGCAATTGGCTATTCCTGACCCTAGACAAAGGTGTTATTTGTCTATTATGGACCTTTATTCTTCTGACGAATCCGTCTCTGTCACAAGAGAAGAACAATTTCCTGAAGTATTGGTCCGTCTAAAAAAGACAAAAAAAACAAATACAAGCCTATAATTAATTATGCAAAATAAGATCACTTCACTCCCAGATTTTAACGGTACCATGTTGGCCGAAGCTCGCATGGCACGTGGTCTTACGCAATCGCAACTAGCAGAAATATCCGGAGTTACGAAGCAATCTATTTCAAACTACGAAAATGGGAAACAGTCTCCAAGACTTGCTTCTATTGAAAGGCTTGCTTCTAGCCTTAATGTACCGTCCACTTCTTTTTACGCCAAGCATAATTCAAAAGAAAATGCACCTATCTACTTTAGATCACTTACGAAATTGACAAAAAAGGAACGAGAGAAGGCGCAAATCAAACTAACTTGGCTTGCAAGGTTGCTTGAATACTATGAAAAATTCTTGGAAATACCGGCTGTAAATATCCCCAAAGAATTAGATATTAGCCATCTATACAAATCTATTTCGGATGGGGAAATAGAAGAAATAGCCTCCAAGTGCCGCAAGTCTTTCGGGATTGGAGATGGTCCTATCTCAAATGTCACAATGTTAATGGAAAACAACGGAATTATCATTGTAGAAATGCCTCTTGATATAAAAGAGGAGGATGCTTTTTCTCGTTGGATGTTGGAAGCAAGTAGACCTGTGGCTGTCCTAGTTTCAAGTAAACCAAGTGCATGCAGAGCCAGATTTAGTCTTGCTCATGAGCTTGGTCATTTGGTCATGCATAGGCAAATACACCCAACAAAAGAAAATCTTAAAGAAATTGAAAGACAAGCTAACATTTTTGCTTCTGCATTCTTACTTCCTGCCCATTCATACGTAAGAGATTTTAGTTATCCTTCTCTGGATGTGCTAAGACTTTTAAAAGAGAAATGGAAAGTATCAATCCAGGCCCAAGTCATAAGGTGCTTCCAACTTGGCCTGATCTCCGAGATATCCAAAAGAAATTTTTTTATCAATATCTCTAAACGCAAATGGAGATCTAAAGAACCTCTTGACGATACTATCCCATTTGAACAACCCAAAATACTCAAAGAGTCAACAAGGCTTTTATGCACAGAGGGGGGGGTCACATTTAATGATATTTCTCACGAAACATTATTATCTCTTGGTGATATCGCTCAATTAACAGGAGTATCTTTTGACGAAGAGTACATATCCAAAACAAAAAAACCAAAATTGAAAGAAATAGAAACCAAGAATAATGTAATCAACTTCCCAACTCGCAACTAGTCACCCCCCGCCCCGGCGAGGTGTTCTTTCGTCCTACTCTTTCTTGACACCTCCCCTGAACCTGTACTACATCTTGTACAGAAAAGGAGGCAAGTCATGCCTGAAGCAATCACATACACAGAAGCCCGACAAAACCTCGCGTCCAGGATGGATAAGGTCTGCGATACCCATGACCCCGTTATCATCACCCGCCGCAAGGCCCAGGCCGTGGTCATGATGTCGCTACAGGACTACAACAGCATCACGGAAACCGCGTATCTGCTCACCAGTCCCGCAAATGCGACTCGACTCCGCGAAAGCATCAAAGCGGCTGAATCCGGTCAGGCAAAAGAACATGCCCTCTCGGAGGGGTAATGCCCCTGCTTGCGTGGACTCCCCAGGCTTGGGAAGACTATCTTTATTGGCAGAAGACAGATAAAAAGACGCTCAAGCGGGTGAACACACTTGTCCGCGACATCCTGCGCACCCCCTTTGAGGGCCTTGGCAAGCCAGAGCCTCTCCGTTTCGATCTTGCTGGCTGCTGGTCCCGCCGCATAGATCATGAACACCGGTTGGTCTACAAGATTGACAGCAAGACAGATACAGTAATGATCGTTCAGTGCCGATACCACTATTAGCCTACATATAGCCTGAGTCTGCACCCCGCCCCGGCGGGGTTTTCTTTTGCTGTTGTCGGATTTCTTAGATGGCATTCAAGAAGTCGTGGTTTGATTCCCTCCAGCTCCACGAATAAAGGCTTAGAAGGTTTTCCTTCTAAGCCTTTTAAAGAATATACAAATGATATCGGGTGGATGCCGACTTGACCCTGAGTGAATGGAGAAAGTTACGGTGTCTTCGGTCTTCCTTTTGGCTTACGAGCGAGTTGCAAAAGCACGGTGTGAAGGATTCGAATCGAGAAAATTGTGAAGTAAACGGAGCAGCATGTTAAGAAGACGAATAAGGCCAGAATATACTGCGGAATCCATGCTAATGTAACAAGTTTGAAGTCTACGAATTTTACTACGAGGCCTGCTATTGACATTAGGAAGTTGACAACGATTGTTGTCATGAACAGCGAAATCAAATTGGAGTATGTCTTCGAAGATTGAAGGACCTTTTGCATGTACGGAAGGCTGGAAAAACCGGCGAGGATTGACGTTGCTGTGATGAAGAAACCAGACAAAGTAATGCCGAAAGTTGCGACTAGCGATGAGAGCGCAGCAACGTCATTGCTTAAATAACATTTGTAAAAAACAATGAAGTAGGTGACTGCTGTTACAGCTACAATCGATATTGCTATGTGCTTAAAAATATACATTATGCATGTTGTGCCAAGTAGACTTGATGAGTGGCATGTGCTTCGTTGAGAAGTTGGACGTATTCATTAGTAGCTAAGTAGTTGTCTTCAATACGAATGATATACGGAAATTCTAATCGTCCTTCAAGCAAGTTGATGAATTCATGGCGGTCTTCTTCTCCTTCGGCTCCTCTGACTTTGAGAGTTTTCGTATTTTCTGAATCCCTCAACGAACTAACCCAGCTGCGGATTCCCTCTACAGACAGGCTACGGCCTCTACCAACGGACACAGTAATGTCAACGTCCATTCCACCCGAGTCTTGCCCCAATAAAAACAGAGCTTGGTTTAGATTTCTTCCTCCCACTTCTTCGTCTATGACTTCTTGGGGTGCATTTGCAATGCTAATCTTGAATTGAATCTTTTGCGCCCTGGTAACTCTCAAGAATCTAGCGTACTGGTCTCGTTCAAAGATGGCACCAAACGAAAATCCCGTAAGCGGACATCCTTGGTTTATACCTTGCCGAATAAGATATTCACGGAATGTGGCCTGAGACGGACCAAGGTGATTGTAAACTTCCAGCATTAGATTGCGTTGGGGAAGAATCCAAAAAAATGAGACTTCTCCGAGCGTGCCGCTTTGTAGAGGAACTCGGTCGAACTCGTTGCCGGCGTCGTCTCTCATCCAATATGGCCAATCCCCAGTTCTTTCTCGTGCGATAGCAAGTTTGTGGCCTTCTCCAGGGCACGGGACTCTTCTGATGCGGTGCTGTATGCCGTTCATCCTTACGGTGCGTTCCTCCTGATTGCCATCAAGAAGAGCAGAAATAAATGTGCCGAATCCGTTGCGGGGCATATCCTCTGGCAGGTTCAGTGTATAATAGAAGACTTTCAGATTTCGAGTAGGCATATCCAGTCCTTAGATTTGATCAGATTAGAATTAGCAGTGTTTCTATATTATGTACCTCTAATTAGGTCAAGACACTCTCTCAATGGGACCTGCCAAACAGGAAAGAGTTTGAATTGTGAGGAAGGAATACTTATTTGAGGGGTAGTTCCACACATCATTCTTAAAAATCCACCTGAATTGATCCTAAATCCGATTATGAAAATCTGAGTAAAGCCCCCCTCACTAATTATCTTTCAATCCTAAGCTCTCCTTCTTTGACAACTTTCCCATTGCCGAAAGGGTTGGCATACACACCCACACCCCATAGGACCACTACAAGCAAAATAACCGCACGAACACTCATAATCCCTCCCGCTTTTCAAAAACTAGTTACCCACTACTTATCATAAGAGCAACTCTGTCTCGCATTAAGCGCGAGTCTTTTTTTGCCCCCTTTGTATCAGGCTTGATATTTTGTATTGACTCTTGTTTCAGATTTGATACTATCTCCTCAACGACGCACCAAACCCACCCCGAACACCCCACGCCACGGCTGGAAGTAGGGATGCAAGTGCGGAGTTAATCGCCATAAGCCCCGCAACAGTAAGCGAGTAGCCCACTAGGGCGAAACACACCACGGGAGGGGCGGCGAGGATGAAGAGGAATAGAGGAAAGTTCTTTGAATATGCACTGAGTCACTGGGCTGGTTCAACTCCAGCCAATCCCACGGTTGGGCAAGTTTGTTGGCGAACCGCCGGTTCAATTCCGGCCTCGGTGCATCCAGCTTTGAAGTCTTCTGCGGTCTGGAGTGTCCAGGCCGAAGGGGTAGTCCCAACGGAGGGACGGGGTTTTAATTTGAGATTTACCCCGTCCCACCGCACGAGGCTTCAAGCATGAACAACAGAAAAATGAGGAAGCCATGCTGGTAGATACCACCAAGCTCCAGACCGTGCAGACCGCCCACCAGGGCATTGGCTACACCCCAAGCGACTACGCCCACGACAAGCGTATCTTTGCCTTCCGGCTCACTTGGGACGGAGACGAAGAAGGCGACATCCTGACCTACACGGACGCGCTCGATTTCGTAGCCACCTTCCCCGGCTCGGAAGATGGAACCACCAAGGAAGAGCTGCTGTCCGAAGCGCGAGAGCTGCTCGACTCGGAACATGCCTTTCGGCTCGGCCCGGACGAAGACTGGTATCTCATCACCCCCCTGCCCGAACCCATGACCCACGACCGCTACGGCGAACTTGTCGCGGTTGACGATTTGAAAGCGGCCTGAATTTCTGAGCAATGACATGATCAAGACCCATCGGTCGGGCAAGGAAACCGTGTCCCAGGGCAAACAAACGGACCCACGGGGGGAGCCTCGCACTTCCTTGTGCTGCCCCGCCGGTGCAGTCCCCCAAAACCGGCAACTTTTAACCAGATGCAGGAGCAATGACATGAAGACAATCGAACTCGATGATCGTGTGGAAATGTGCGCGGAGTGCTTTGCCGCAAAACCCCAATGCGCCTGCGGTTCGACCCGTCCCGGTATCCGCATGTCCCGCATGATATTTGAGATCATCCAGATCCAAGAAGACCGCAACGCCCCCATCAAAATGGTCAGCGGCCACGACATCATAGACGCGGAACTCATCAAGTCTTCTGGCGTGGTTGGGTAAAATCATGACAATGACTCGCGCAGAGTGGC
>JAFLJW010000186.1 GCA_022712815.1 Pseudodesulfovibrio sp.
CGTGTGCTCTTCCGATCTTAAACCTTTTCTAGGCGCATTCGCGCTGGTTTGCGATTGTGAGAGAGTGTGCTGTTGCAATTTTGGGACGCCCTGAAAAGAAAATATACAAGAATAATTTTTCGTGTTCGCGTACATGCGCGAATGCGCCTACAAAAAGTTTAGGAGATTCTCAAGAACCCTTTCCAAAGGGTTCTTGAGCCCTCGGAGAGGCCCCCGGCAGGGCTGCCAGAGGCCATCTGTTTTTTTAAGGAGATAATATACATGAATAAGATTGTTTCTCGGTTTGCTCCGAGTCCGACTGGTTATTTGCATATTGGCGGTGCACGGACCGCGTTGTTTTCATGGTTGCTGGCCCGTGCTTCGGGCGGCGAGTTCCGGTTGCGGATAGAGGATACAGACCGGGCGCGGTCTTCTCAGGAGGCGACCAATGCCATTATTGATTCGATGAAATGGCTCGGCCTTGAGCATGATGGCGAGATCGTGTTTCAGTCCGACAATGCTGATCGGCATAACGCGGTCATTGATCAGCTCATCGAGACCGGGCATGCCTACTATTGCGAATGTTCCAAGGAAGCCGTTGATGCCATGCGCGAAAAGGCCATGAAGGAAAGACGCAAGCCAAAGTATGACGGTTCCTGCCGTGAGAGCGGGCTGAAATCAGGCGTTGTTCGTTTCAAGACACCGCTTGAGGGGACCACTGCTTTCAAGGATATGGTCAAGGGACCCATCGCCGTTGAGAATACCGAGCTGGACGACATGATTTTGCGCCGGGCCGATGGTTCGCCCACCTACAATCTGGCCGTGGTGGTGGACGATCACGACATGGGCGTGAATAACGTCATGCGCGGCGACGATCATGTCAACAATACCCCGCGCCAGATTCTCATTTACCGGGCCATGGGCTGGGATGTGCCGGAGTTCGGCCATGTTCCCATGATTCTTGGTCCTGACAAGAAAAAGCTCTCGAAACGCCACGGTGCGCTCTCGGTCATGGAGTATGAGAAGATGGGCTACCTGCCAGAAGCCGTGACCAATTACCTGGCCCGATTGGGCTGGTCCCATGGCGATCAGGAATTGTTCACCATGGACGAAATGGTCGAGCTTTTCTCCACCGATAATCTTGGCAATTCGCCATCCGTGTTTGACCTGACCAAGTTCGAGTGGGTCAACGGCCAATATATGCAAAGGGCTGATCCGGAGCGGCTGGCCGGAATGCTTTGCGATTTTTTGACCCGTGAAGTGGGTGAGGAAGAGGCCAAATCCGTGAGCAAATCTGACTTTGCCAAAATCGCCCCGCTCTTGCAGCCCCGCGCCAAGTCCATTGTCGATATGCTGGAACAGTCGCGGCCCTTTATTGTGGACGCAGGGTTCCTGCCCTACGATGAAGCTGCCGTTAAAAAATTCCTCACTGATGAAACCAAGCCTCTGCTTGAGGATATCGCCAGCCGCATCGAGGCGTTGGACGAATATTCCGAGCAGACTCTTGAGGACCTGCACCGTCAGTTTCTGGAGGACAAGGACATCAAATTCAAGGTCATCGCCCAGCCCATCCGCGTGGCTATCGTGGGTGCAACCAAGTCACCCGGCCTGTTCGAGACCATGATGGTCCTCGGCAAGACGCAGACTCTGGCGAGACTGAAACGGGCAATTGAGTTGTAGATCTGATTGAATCGAAATTCAAAGCCCCGCCGGGAATCCGGCGGGGCTTTTTCATGGGGAGGAGGTGTATATTGAAAAGAGTTTACTTCAATTCGTCTTTCATGCGGTCGAATACCTGCTTGTCGATTTCACCTGCGGCGTATCGCCGCTTGAGAACGTCCTGAGGAGAGGCAACTCCGGTTGTAGTGACCGGGTTGCGAAACATGCGCACGGTAAAATAGACGATCAGCCCGATGATCAGGATGGGCAGGATACCGCCAAAATGAAATGGCATCCAGCTACCCATGCCGGGGCCTCCTCCGCCTTGCCAGAATCCTGGGCCGCCGCACCAAGTGCTTAATGTGTTGAATATTTCCATACCGTTACTCCTTGTGTCCTGTTTGCTTTATTTAAGCACAGGTCGTGCCATTGCCCTTTGGTAATAAATATAAAGGGTTGGTCTTTTTACACAGTGGAGAACTCGTGCAAATGTGCAAGGACTTGCTCTCGTGGAAGGAAAAATCTTGCACCAGGGCGTGTTGATACTCCGCTACACTGGCCCCAGAAACATGGTGTAGATTTTCTTGACCATGAATGGTGGCATCTGTGCGTCCCAATGGCCGGTCGCCATGGCCCAGCAATAGAAGCCCAACAGCACTGCCACCGTGCCGATTCCCACAACAATCCATGGAATTTTCATCCTGCCGAACAGGCCGAACGACAAGCAACCGTCCACCGGGCAATTGCCGATACATTCCGCACAGCCGATGCACTCTGGTGAACGCACGCTTTTCTTTTCCTGCACCTTGATGCCGGACGGACATCCTTCTGAGCATTTGCCGCAGTCGATGCATGTGGTCGTATTGCGTTTAATGGCTGTTGGTCCGAACCATGCGAACAGGCCGAGCAGTGCGCCATAAGGGCAGAGATATCGACACCAGATGTTGCGGACAAGCAGGCTCAGGATGCCGAGCACGAACAGGATGGATAGCGACAACACGGTCGGATCGGTAAAGAAAGCGAGCATTTTTGCATCCGCCACCATATTATACGGTGCGGACAGAAACGACTGCACAGATCTGAAATCCATGCCGAAAAGTACGGTGTAGAGGAAAAATCCGAGTAGCCCGTACTTGATGGACATGAGCGGGTAGTCGATCCATCTGTTCGGGATAATCGCCAACCCCAATCTGCGCCCGGCCCGTTCCAAAAGGTTGGAAACGAATCCCACCGGGCAGATATATCCGCAAAAACCCTTCCGAAAAACAAAACCCATGACCATAATGGCGATAAAAATCGTCAGCCCTGCCGGGTGGATAGCGTCCCATTTCCCGGTCTCCACAAGCTGCCGAAGCCCAAGCAGTGCGCTGATGGGCAAAAAAGCCTCCACCGCACCGGGCTTGGTAACAAATTCGGAGGATTGGCCCAAGGCCCAGGCCAGGAACGCGGCGAATCTGACGCCCACGTAAACGCAGAACAGTGTAAAGAGAAGCTGGACAGCAAGCCGGAAACGAGCGGGAGTGATATATGTTTTCATGAAACCCTCTGATGTTTGAAGAGAGGTTCCTACCGTAGTCCGGCCTGATGGGCAATGCTATGCCTTAAGTCAAAAAAAATGACCGGCTTTCCCCTTTCTCTCGCCCATATATATTAGACAACCCCATCCAAATGCCGTAGTAGACTCTTCCGAAACATCCGCGGCGTGGGGTCTTTTTTTGCGCCCGGAGAAATATATCCAGACAGAAGAAAAATATGATCAAGATTGATAACATTCGCAATTTCAGCATCATCGCCCATATCGACCATGGCAAGTCGACTCTGGCCGACCGCATTCTCGAAATCACGGGCATGGTCTCCGCTCGCAACCAAAAGGCCCAGTATCTCGATAAAATGGATCTGGAACGCGAGCGTGGCATCACCATCAAGGCACAGACCGTCCGCATTCCATACACGGACACCGACGGACAGGAATACATCCTGAACCTCATCGATACTCCCGGACACGTGGATTTCAGCTACGAAGTATCCCGGTCGCTGTCAGCCTGCGAAGGCGCACTGCTTGTGGTTGACGCAACTCAGGGAGTTGAAGCCCAGACGCTGGCCAACGTCTATCTGGCCATGGACAATGATCTTGAAGTTCTCCCGGTGCTCAACAAGATCGACCTACCCAGTGCCGACCCCGAAGCGATTTCAAACGAAATCGAAGAGGTCATCGGTCTGGACTGCTCCGATCCGATTATGGTTTCCGCCAAGACTGGCCTGAACGTGCAGGATGTCATCGACGCCGTCATTACCCTGTTGCCCCCGCCAGAGGGCGACCCGGACGCGCCGTTCAAGGCTTTGATCTTCGATTCCTGGCACGACACATATCAGGGCGTGGTCGTACTTTTTCGCATCATGGACGGCTCCATCAAAAAAGGCGACCGGATCAGGATTTTTTCCTCGGGCAAGGAATTCGAGGTCACCCGGCTTGGCGCGTTCATGCCTGAGGCCACGGACATCAAGAGCATGGGACCCGGCGAGGTCGGCTTCCTGTGCGCTTCCATGAAGGAACTGGGCGATGCGCCGGTTGGCGATACCATCACCAAGGCTGACAACCCTGTTACCAAGCCGTATCCCGGATTCAAGCCGGTCCTGCCCATGGTTTTTTCCGGTCTCTATCCCATTGAGCCGGCCGAATACGAAAATCTCAAATCCGCGCTGGAAAAACTCCAGCTCAACGATGCGGCCTTCAGCTATGAGCCGGAAACGTCTCAGGCCCTCGGTTTCGGCTTCCGCTGCGGTTTTCTGGGGCTGCTCCATATCGAAATCATTCAGGAACGTCTGGAACGCGAGTTCGAGGCCAAGCTGATCACCACCGCGCCATCGGTCATCTACGAAGTGGAAGACATCCACGGCAAGATCATGACCATCGACAATCCGAGCAAGCTGCCCGACCCGTCAAAGATCGGCAGCATCCGCGAGCCGTTTGTCCGCCTTGAGGTCCATGTGCCCAACGAATTCGTGGGCGCGGTTTTGGCCCTGTGCGAGGACAAACGCGGCATCCAGAAGGACATGGCCTATATCACGGAAAAGCGTGTGGTCATCACCTACGAGATTCCCTTTGCCGAGGTCATGTACGATTTCTTCGACAAGCTGAAATCGTCCACCAAGGGATATGCCAGTCTGGATTACGAAATCATAGACTACCGCACGGCTGATCTGGTCCGCCTCGATATCCTCATCAACGGCGACCCGGTGGATGCGTTTTCCTGCGTTGTCCACCGCGAGAACGCCGCCCGCATTGGTCGCTCGTTGGCCCTCAATCTCAAAAGGTCCATCCCGCGTCAGATGTTCGAGGTCGTCATTCAGGCCGCAATCGGCAGCAAGATCGTTGCCAAGGAGCGCAACCCTCCATTTAGGAAAGACGTCACCGCCAAATGCTACGGTGGTGATATTTCCCGTAAACGCAAGCTTCTCGAAAAGCAGAAAAAGGGCAAGAAACGGATGCGCCGCATGGGCAATGTGGAAATTCCTCAGGAAGCATTCCTGTCCGTGCTCAAAACTGACGAGGATTAGAACCCAATGAAAAGCATCCTACACAAACTGAAGAACTTTTTCATCTTCATTTTCATCTTCGCCGCTTGTCTGGAAGTCGCTAGCTGTGTGTATATCCGGTTCGTCAATACCAGCATCCCCCTGCCGACTTACAGCATGGTCAATGCCGAGAGTTCCTTCTGGGTGGATATCGACCCGCATTTTGGAGTCTGGCACGATGCCAACTCCACCTATATGCACAACAAACAGTGCGCCACGGTCTACTACACTGCCAATTCCCAAGGGATGCGTGACCCGGAGAGGAGCTTCAAATCAGAGGAGCCGCGCATAGCCGTACTCGGAGATTCCTTTGTTGAAGGGTATATCGTTGAGGATGGATATCGGCTGACCGACTTGCTGGAAAAGAATTTCAAGATGGAATTCCTCAATTACGGGACATCCGGCGGATTCGGTACGCTCAACGAGTGGCTGCAATACAAGTATCTGGTCAAGAAATTCGACCATGACGCGATCGTCATCGGCATACTCCCCAG
>JAFLJW010000308.1 GCA_022712815.1 Pseudodesulfovibrio sp.
TATGTTGAGATAGTTATAATCCTTTGTAGCCAAAGTGTTGTTGACGGTCTGCGATTAAAGGGCTACCGTATGTCTGGCTTTCACTCTATGGGGTTGAATTACTTACAATTTTATAACACAGGATGGACCACAACAGATGGGTCAATACGCCACTTTCAGTGATCAAGGCTCTCTCGAAGAACAGGTCAAGACCCTGGACAACAGAGAACTCCTTGATTTCTGGCAAGAAACTCAGCAACTTGCCAAACTGTTGGATCAGGAAGAACAAACTGATATCGAATACAACCCCGAATACGAGCGTGTCATATTGCAGGAGCTGCAATACCGCACCTGCCGTAAAGGGCAATCCTAGCATTTACCTTGCAAGGCGAAAAACTCCCCATCTCATTGAGGTGGGGAGTTTTTTTATGCCGAATAAAACGGAGAAGCCTGTTTCATGAAAAATACTTTCACCGATCAAATGGACATTCTGCCTATGCTGAAATATGCAAACCCGGCACTGCCCATGCGTTCCGGCAGATACAGATTCCGTCCATCAAAAATCAGGGGGGCTTTCAGCAGGCTCTTTATCCTCCCAAAATCAGGATTGCGGAACTGATTCCAGTCCGTCACCACGGCCAATGCGTCCGCGCCGTCGAGCAACTCGTACTGATCATCAATAATTTCAAGATTCTCAATATGTCCGATCTCTTCTCTGGCGCGTTCATTGGCCTCCGGGTCAAAAGCTCTCACCTTCATTCCAAGAGCCGTCAAATCCT
Source organism: Pseudodesulfovibrio sp. (assembly GCA_022712815.1). Lineage (GTDB taxonomy): Bacteria > Desulfobacterota > Desulfovibrionia > Desulfovibrionales > Desulfovibrionaceae > Pseudodesulfovibrio. The sequence goes on from JAFLJW010000308.1 coordinate 759, forward strand.
TGATGATTTCAATGGCCGAGGCTTCCCGGATATCATCGGTGTTCGCCTTGAAAGCAATGCCCCACATAGCGAGTGTCCGCCCTTCAACCCCGCCCTGCGGTTCGAAATACGCTTTCACTTTTTCCGAAAGGACATGCTTCTGGGCATTATTGACTTCATCCACAGCCCGGATCAACCTTGCATCATAGCCATTCTCCCTGGCCGTGCCGATCAGGGCCTTGACGTCCTTGGGAAAACACGATCCGCCGTAACCGACACCCGGATAGATAAAACTGTATCCGATGCGGCTGTCAGAACCGATACCGGCTCTGACTTCGGTGACATCAGCTCCGACACGCTCACATATATTAGCGACTTCATTGATAAAAGATATCTTTGTAGCCAACATGCAATTGGCGGCATATTTGGTCATTTCAGCACTGCGTACACCCATGACGATAAGCTTTTCACGGCTACGAGCAAAAGGAGAATAAAGGGTACGCAAAACATTGGCGGAATCCTCATCTTCTGTACCGACAATGACGCGATCCGGCTTCATGAAATCACTGACAGCATCGCCCTCTTTCAGAAATTCAGGATTGGAAACCACGTCAAAAGAAATATCCTCGCCACGTTTTTTCAATTCACCTGCGATGACACCACGTACCCGATCTGCCGTGCCGACCGGGACAGTGGACTTGTCCACCACGATCTTCGGGGCGGTCATGGTTTGACCTATCTCACGAGCCACGGCATCGACAAACCCAAGGTCACACGTACCATCATCGGCACATGGTGTTCCCACGGTTATGAACACAACCTGAGCATCAGCCATTCCTTCGCTCAATTGCGTTGTAAAAGTCAGTCGCCCCTGATCGGTATTGCGCCTGACCAAATCCTCAAGTCCCGGCTCGAAAATATGTACTTTCCCGCTCTCCAGCATTTCGACAACTCTGGGATCGACATCCACACAAAAAACAGTATTGCCCATCTCGGCAAAACACGCTGCGGAAACAAGGCCCACATATCCGGTGCCGACGATACAAACATTCATTATTATATCTCCAAATAAAGTTTCAATTCATTTTCAGGTCAAGGCGATACATCCTGAGTGCTTTTAGTGTCAACACGAACAGCCTCAGGCTCCAATTTCCACAAGAACGCTTGTCCCTGTTGCCATTCAGCCCAAGAAGGCTTAATCAATAGAGAATATCACGCTATCATGCATCTGGAGGAAATACGAATGCCGGTACTTGCTGTTAATGTTGATCACGTAGCCACCTTGAGACAAGCCAGAATGGGCATTGAGCCAGAACCCGTCACCGCAGCCTACATGGCTGAAATGGCCGGAGCAACTGGCATTATCGTCCATCTGCGAGAAGACCGCAGACATATACAGGACCGCGATGTCGAACTGATAAGAAAGACCTGCAACACCCGACTGAATCTGGAAATGGCTGCAACAAAAGAGATGCAGGGAATCGCCCTTGAAATCGACCCGGAATTCGTTTGTCTGGTCCCGGAAAAACGCCAGGAACTGACAACCGAGGGCGGCCTGAATTGCATCGGACGCGAAAAAGAACTCGCCGACTACCTGACCCCGCTCCGGGCAAAAGGCATCCGCTCCAGCCTGTTCATCGACGCGGACCCCAAACAGATCGAAGCGGCCAGCGCAACCGGTACCGAGTTCATCGAAATTCATACCGGCCACTATGCGGATGCCAAGGAAATCACCGCCCGCAACAAGGAACTGGCCAAGATCCTTGACGCCATCAAACTCGCCAGGAACATCGGACTCAAGGTCAACCTCGGTCATGGCTTGAATTATCGCAACATCCTGGCATTCAAGGATGTTACCGGAATCAGCGAATATTCCATCGGCCATTCCATCATGGCCCGCGCCATCTATATCGGTCTGGACCGTGCCGTCCGCGACATGGCAGAACTGATCCGAACCTTCGTGGACTAAAGGCAACAAAATGGTGAAAGGATTGGGACTCGACCTTGCGGAACTAAAGCGTATCCAAATGCTCTGGGATAAGTACGGTCAAAAATTCGCTCAAAAAATCCTGACGGACCGAGAGCTTGAGCAATTACCCAAAAAGAATCCTGTCCCCCGTCTGGCCGCCCTTTTTGCCGGAAAAGAAGCTGCCGTCAAGGCCCTTGGAACCGGATTCGCACAGGGAGTGCATTTCAAATGCATCGAGATATTGCACACCCCAAGCGGCAAGCCGGAAATAACCTTTCTTGGGCGCGGCCTTGAAAAATGCGAAGACATGGGTATCACATCAGCACACATATCTTTGACACATTCCCGTGACACTGCCGCTGCCACCGTGATATTGGAATAACAAGGTCTAGGAGAATTCATGCTTCTGCCCCTTCCCACACCTGCCGAAATGACAATATGGGACCGCGAGACCATTGAGACCATCGGGATTCCCGGTGTGATACTCATGGAATCAGCCAGTCGGGGAGCTGTCAGCGTCCTGCTTGATGAATACGGCCCTGTTGCGGACAAGGAGATATTCTGCTTTGCCGGCTCCGGCAACAATGGCGGAGATGCCTTTGCCATGGCCCGCCAGTTGGTCGATCTGGGTGCTGACATCACTGTATTTCATACAAAACCCAAAAAACAATATCGCGGAGAAACCCGTACAAATCTTCTGTGGGCGCAAAAACTTGATATCCCCCTAAAGCACCTCGCACAGATTGACGTTGCCACCCTTCCGCAGCCTGACATCATCATCGACGGCCTGCTGGGGACCGGCTTTGAAGGCGACCTGCGCACTGATTATCTGGAACTCATCCGGGCCATGAATCGCATGGGAAACAAGGCTTTCATCTTCTCCATAGATATTCCATCCGGCCTGAACGGCCTGAACGGGAAAGCACAGCCAGAGGCTGTTATTGCTGATGTCACCACCACTTTTCAGGCCGCAAAACTCGGCCTCGCCATGCCCGACGCGTCAAAATACACTGGCATGCTCCATGTCCGTCCCATTGGAATTCCGACAAAAATTCAGGAAGCCAACCCTGTCAGGCATCATCTCATTTCAAGCGATGTCATGGACCTCATCCCAAGTACAGAATCAGACATGCACAAAAACAGTGCCGGGCATGTTCTCATTGTCGGCGGTTCCCTCGGTCTGACCGGTGCGCCGCACCTTGCCGCGCTCGGTGCTCTTCGCAGCGGAGCGGGTCTGGTCACCATCGCCTGCCCCGGTGGACTTGCGGACTCGGTCAAGGCCGGTTCACCGGATATAATGACACTTCCTCTGGGCACAGGCGAGCAATGGACACCTGAACTGGCGAATATCATTCTGTCAGAGGTGAAACGCTTTGATACGA
>JAFLJW010000394.1 GCA_022712815.1 Pseudodesulfovibrio sp.
TGTTGCGGCTAGGTTGCCTCCTCTTACGAACCGGAGGTTTTAATTATGTTTGCTATCATCGAGACCGGCGGAAAACAGTACCGCGTTGAAGAAGGTCTTGAACTTAATGTAGATTTGCTCAAAGTCGAAGCTGGCAACAAACTCAGCATCGATTCCGTTCTCCTGATTGAAAAGGACGGCGATACCAAAATTGGCGATCCTTATGTCAAGGGTGCCAAGGTTGAATGCGAAGTTCTAAGTAACTTCCGTGGCAAGAAGATCGTTGTCTTCCACAAGCTGCCCAAGAAAGATTCCCGCAAAACGCAGGGACACCGTCAGGATTATACTCAACTGAAAGTCAAATCCATCACGGCCTAACGGTCTGAAGGGAGGATAACATGGCTCATAAGAAAGCTGGTGGTAGTTCCAGGAACGGTCGCGACAGCGCCGGTCAAAGACGTGGTGTGAAGATTTACGGTGGACAGAAAGTTCGGGCCGGTAACATCCTCATTCGTCAGCTTGGCACCAAAGTTCACCCCGGCGAAGGCGTTGGCATGGGCAAGGATTACACCTTGTTTGCCCTAATCGACGGTTTCGTCAAATACGAGAAGTACACACGCAAGAAAACGGTCAAGACCCGCGTGCTCGTACTGCCCGCCGAGGCCTAGTCTAACAGAAAATGCATTTCTCCGGGCAGGGAACGCGCTGGCGCGGTCCCTGCCCGTTTTTTGCGTTGAAACAGGAAAATAAATCATGCGATTTGTAGATGAAGCAACTATCAAGGTAGTATCGGGCAACGGCGGCAACGGTTGTGCCAGCCTTCGGCGTGAAGCCAACGTACCCAAAGGCGGCCCGGACGGCGGCGATGGCGGCAAGGGTGGCGATCTCATCATTCGCGGTTCTGGCCGGCTCATGTCCCTGTACGACTTCCGTCTCAAACGCATGTACATCGCCAAGAACGGTCAGGGCGGCATGGGGCGTGATCGCTACGGCAAAGCTGCCGACGATCTGTATCTCGACCTGCCTGTCGGTACTTTGATTTACGAGATCTTTGAGAATGAAGAAGGCGAAGTCATCCACGAGGAGCTGATCGCTGATCTCGTTGAAGACGGCATCGAAATCGTCATCTGCAAGGGCGGACGCGGCGGGCGCGGCAATCTCCATTTCAAGACCTCCATCAACCGCACGCCACGCACAGCCGAAGACGGCAAGCTCGGCGAGGAAAAGAGAATTCGCCTGGAGCTGAAAATTCTGGCGGATGTCGGGCTGCTCGGCCTGCCAAACGCGGGCAAATCAACTTTCATCTCTCAGGTTTCCGCTGCCAGACCCAAGATCGCAGCCTACCCCTTCACCACCCTGGTTCCCAACCTCGGCGTGGTCGAAAATGACGATTACGAGCGCATGATCATCGCTGACATTCCCGGACTCATCGAGGGAGCCAGCCAGGGACACGGCTTGGGCATCACATTTCTCAAGCATGTGGAGCGCACCCGCTTTCTCGTTCACATTCTGGCCGCCGAAGATCTGAATCGCGACAATCCCACTGACGGCTATGAAATGCTGGAGCAGGAACTCAGGCAGTACGATGCCGAACTGGGCCACAAACCCCAGATCAAGGTCATCAACAAGATCGACACCCTCACCCCGGAAGACCTCGCTGATATAAAGGCCAAAGTCGCGGAGTCGGGCGAAAATATTTTCTTTATCTCCGCCCTGACAGGCGAAGGAGTTGAGCTTCTCCTCGACGAGATGTGGAAGCATCTGGCCGCACTCTCCGACGAGTAACTCCCCTTGCTCACGCGGGGAAGATGCTGTACCTTGCGCCCCATGACGATTTCCGATGAATACAGGAACTCCCTGCTGAAAAAAACCCGGCGAGTCGTGGTCAAAGTGGGAAGTGCCGTACTGACCACTGACGATGGCCTGAATTCTGACGCCATCAACCGGATTGCCGAGCAGCTTTCCGCCTTGAGCGACCAGGGTATGGATATCGTCTTTGTTTCATCCGGCGCAGTGACCGCAGGACGGCAGCGCATCCGTGAGCGGACCAAGAAAAACGGCAAAAAATTCACAGACCTCCCGTCCAGACAAGCGGCCTCGGCCATTGGTCAGGTCCGACTCATGCACGACTATGACGAGGCCTTTGCCAGGTACGATAAAATCACGGCGCAGGTCTTGCTGACCCGCAACGGGCTGAAAAACCGCAAGCGGTTTCTCAATGCTCGTAACACCATAGAGCGACTGCTTGAGTGGGGTGTCATCCCCATCATCAACGAAAACGACACAGTGTCCGTGCAGGAACTGGAGTTCGGCGACAACGACACCCTTGGAGCCATGTGCCTCGGACTGACCGGGGCCGACCTGTTCGTCAACCTCACCAGTGCGGATGGCGTGTTCGACAAGAACCCGGAAAATCATTCGGATGCCAAAGCCATCCCGACCATTGATAATATCGGTGCGCTGGACATTGAAGCGATGTGCGACGGCAAGACCACTGTCGGCTCCGGCGGCATGTATTCCAAACTGCGAGCCGCACGACGCGCTGCGCAACTCGGCGTGCCGACCCTCATTCTCTCAGGTACGGGCAAATTCGATATCGTTCGGGCCATGGATGGTGAGAAGTGTGGCACTCTGGTGCTGCCGGAAGCACACACCATCTCCAACAAAAAATTCTGGCTCGCCTATCACGACGATCCGTCCGGCTCGATTTTGGTGGACAAAGGCGCGGCAGGCGCATTGCTCACCAAAGGAAAATCCCTGCTCCCCATCGGGATCAGCGCAGTGGACGGCTGCTTCGAGCGTGGCGCATTGGTCTTTATCAAGACTCTGGACGGCGACGAACTCGGCGTGGGCCTGTCCAATTTCGCATCCAATGAACTGGAACTGATAAAGGGCAAGCGCACCGACAAGATTGGTGCTGTCCTCGGTCCGGTCTCATTCGATGAAGCCGTACACAGAGACAACATGCTGCTCAACGCCGCAATTTAATTGGAATCAATTTGAAAAAGATATACCTCGACAAGAATTTACAGTTCGTCTTTGGCGTGACGCTGATAGCGATTCTCGGCGTATCAAGCATCATCCCGGCCCTGCCGGATATCATTAAGGGGCTTTCCATCGGCCCTGCACAAATCGGCTTTGTCATCGCCATTTTCACCGTGCCGGGTGTTATCCTCGCCCCTGTCGTCGGCATCATGGCAGATCGCATCGGGCGCAAGGTCATCCTCGTTCCATCGCTTTTCATCTTCGGCGGTTTCGGATTCGCCTGCTTCTTTGCCCAGTCCATCGAACAACTGCTCGTCCTGCGTTTTTTACAGGGTATCGGGGCCGCGCCACTTGGCGTCATCTACGGCACCATCATCGGCGACCTGTATCAAGGCAGGGAACGTGGTCAGGCCATGGGTTACAACGCCGGTGTCCTTTCCATGGGAACGGCGGCTTTTCCCGCGCTGGGCGGCTTCCTCGCCATGCTCGGCTGGAACTATCCATTTCTCCTGCCGCTGCTGGCTATCCCTCTCGGTCTGGCCGTTTCAATGTTCATGGATGCCCCGGAACCGCAAAGCTCAGGCAGTTTCAAGAAATATCTCAGCGACTCTTTCGCACTGATGAAAACCAGTCAGGCCATGAGCCTTTTTGCCACGACCCTGCTCACTTTCATAATCCTCTACGGCCCCATCATCACCTACCTGCCCCTACTGCTCAATGCCCGATATCAGGCATCACCGGCAGCAATCGGCATCATTTTCCTCATCTCATCAGGCTTCACCGGTATGGCATCCTTTCAACTCGGCCGGCTCTCGGAATCTTTTGGCCAGCGCAAGCTGCTCATGGCCGCCGCCGTCTTCTACGGCCTGTCCATGCTACTAATGCCCCATGCCCCCGGCTACTGGCACATTCTCCCGCCGGTCATATTCTTCGGCCTCGCCCAGGGGCTGAACATCCCCACCATCATGACCATGCTGACCACCCTCGCTCCCATGGAACGACGCGGCGCACTCATGGCCGCCAATGGCCTGCTCCTGCGACTGGCCCAGACCATAGCCCCCCTGCTCATGGGTGGAGTATACGCCCTCTACGGAATGGAAGCCGTCTTTGTCGGCGGTTTCATCTGCGCCATACTCATTTTTATCATCGCCGCCCTTTTTATCAAAAACACCGAATAGTTTTTGATACGACCTAATATTCTCCACCGTTCCCGTCGATAAGACTGGTAACCAAGGAAGGTTGCCATGACCCAAATACGCGCCAAACTCCAGCACCGACTCAATCCACTGCATATCTATTGCCGCCTGCGCAATCTCGGACTGGCCCACAGAACCGCCAGAGTGGTCAGCACCTGCTATGAAAAGATAGTGTATCGACTGGTACTCGCCTAGATAGGCAGCCGTATGAGAGTGGCCTTCCATCTCTCTTTTTTTTTCTTATTTTATCAGGAAATCGAGAAAATATTTACCGGCAGTAAACAGAATGACCCCGGCCAGCATCCACTTGATGCCCTTGGCCGGGAAAAACTTCTGGCAACGCGCACCCAGATACATCCCCGCCATACCACCAAGACCAAAGAGAATCCCAAGTCCCCAATCCGGCGCAATGGACATGTTCGGATACAGCGGCGCAATGGCCTGATAAAAAAACACCCCGGCCACGGATGTGACAAAAGTTCCCATGAGCGCGGCCCCGGCCACCGTGTAGACGGGCAACCCGAAGATGACGACGAAAAACGGCGCAATGATCGCCCCGCCACCGATGCCGTAGATACCGCCGATTATACCGACAACCAGCGACAGGGAAAAAAGCCCAGGTGACGAGCAATCATAGACCTCACCATAAAACTCGTAGCTGATGCGGGTTGTCGAGAACTTGAGTACACGCACAGCCGGGATATTTTCGCCGGACTCCCGCTTTTTTGCGTGTGCCTTGATTAGTGCCTGAAACCGCTCCTCTGTCGCCCCGCTCCCGTCAATGTCCTTTTTCAGCAGGGCATGGGCGAGCTTGAAGCCGATCCAGAGCAGGACTCCAGCGGCAAAGAGCTTGAAGGATGTCGGATCAGGCAACCACCTGACGCGGACGATGGCTCCCACAAGCACTCCGGGCAACGTGCCGAGGATAACCACTACAGTCAGCGGCCAGACCATCCGGCCCTCACGAATATAACGGATGACACCAGATGGAATGGCGACAATGTTGAAAAGCTGGTTGGTGGCTGAGACCGAAGGCGTGGTGTATCCGAGAAACGACATTTGGAAAGGCAAGAGCAAAAATGCGCCGGAAACTCCACCCATGGACGTAAAAAATGAAACCACAAATGCCACCAGCGGCGGCACAATGGGGTTCACTTCGATTCCGGCAACAGGAAAATACATGGGATGCCCCGCTCGTTCACAAGGTCTATTACACACAACATCCTGACTCTCCCCCGTACTTATCGCATCGCCGGTCATTTTTCCAGTTATGATAAATACTACCAACATTTGACACTGCCCCGCCTTTCAACGACACTCTTTGCCAGCCACGGAATGTTGTCGATTATGCAGGAGCGCATTAATGAAAAAAGAGTCTATCAGTCAGCGGGATATGGAGCGGTATCAGCTTCAGGCCAAATCCATCATCGAGACGCTGCCATATATTTCCGATTTTTACGGCAAGACCATTGTCGTCAAATACGGAGGCAATGCCATGATTGACGAGGACTTGAAGCGGTCCTTCGCGCTAAATATCCTCCTGCTGAAATATATCGGAATCAACCCCGTGGTGGTCCATGGCGGCGGACCGCAAATCGGCAAGATGCTGAAAGCACTGAATATCGAGTCTCAATTCCGTGAAGGATACCGAGTCACCGACGATGCCACCATGGATGTGGTCGAAATGGTGCTGGTGGGCAAGGTCAACAAGGAGATCGTCAACCTGATCAATCTGCACGGCGGGGAAGCCGTGGGACTGTCGGGCAAGGACGGCATGCTGATCAAGGCCGAACCAAAGGAATTGTCCATTGAAAAAAAAGACGCTCCGCCGGAAATCATCGACCTCGGCAAGGTCGGAGAAGTGCTGTCCGTCAACACCAAGCTCATCCATTCGTTGCAGAAAGACGGATTTATCCCGATCATCGCGCCCGTGGGTGTGGACGACAAAGGCGTCACCTACAACATCAACGCCGATTCCGTGGCAGGAGCCGTGGCATCCGCGCTGGGGGCCAAACGACTGCACCTGCTGACCGATGTTCCCGGCCTGCTAGATACCGATGGCGAGTTGATTTCATCCCTGACCACCAAGGAGGCCTTTGAGGCCATCGAGTCAGGCGTGATAACAGGCGGCATGATTCCCAAGATCAAATGCTGTATCGAGGCGGTTGCCAAGGTGGAAAAAGCCGCAATCATTGATGGCCGGGTTGAGAACTGCATCCTTCTGGAATTATTCACTAAATCAGGCATCGGAACCGAAGTCACCCATCGGTAACCAGAAGGTTTTATATGCCACGAATTGACTGGCCAGATATCCTTGATATAGGCCTTCCCCAACTGGATGCGCAGCACAAAAAGCTCATTTCCCCTTTCCAACAGCCTCCTTCAGGCCATGATCATCGGCAAAGAAAACGAGATGCTCAAGCTCATTTTTGACGAACTGAAGAGTTACACCGAATACCATTTTACCGCTGAAGAGCAATACATGACACAGATCGGCTATCCTTTTACCGAAAGCACAAGGCCGCGCACAAGGTATTGATACGACAAGTTGACGAATTCAGGGAGAAATTGCTCGGTCCGGGTGTCCCCCCTGCCGAGGCCCTTGGCTTCATCAACGGATGGATCATCAAGCACATCATGGAAACAGATTCCCGTATCGGAATTTTCGCAAAAAACCGGTACCCCTCCCATACCACTACAACACAGCAGGAAACCACACCAATGACTCAACTTGAATGGACCGATGTCCTGGCAATCGGTCTGCCCGCCATTGACAAACAACACACACGACTTTTCGCCATCTCCAATGACCTGCTCAATGCCATTGCACAGGACGAAGGAAAATCCGCACTCAAGGAAATCTTCGACCAACTGAAGGACTACACCCAGTACCACTTCAAGGCGGAAGAAGCATACATGGAAAAAATCGGTTATCCCGAACTCAGTTCCCATGCAGCCGAACACGCTTTGCTCCTGGTCCGGGTCAACACCTTGTGGCGCCTGCTCCAGAATGGCGAGCTCATATCACCCGATGGAGTCTCGCTGTTCATCAATGACTGGATCGTGGAACACATCATGGAAAAGGATGTACTGATCGGGAAATATGCCAAGTCCAACGCCTGAGCAAACAATGAACGATGACGGTGCCAAACCCGCGCCAAAACAGGTCGCCTTGTCTCCATACTTTCTGTAATATACCGTCCAGTCCAACCCTGAAACAGGAGCCAAGACGGTCATGAGCCACGGTTTTTTCACCATTATCAGCCGCGAGGATTTTGAAGAACTCCTCAAAGGATTCGCCCCGCTTGGAAAAGAGCTGGTTGATCTGTCCCTTGCTTCAGGCCGCGTTTTGGCTGAAGGAATCATCGCCGCCCACGACTGGCCGCTGCTCGACCGCTCCTGTATGGACGGCTTTGCACTCAATGCACGCGATGCGTTCGGAGCCACCGAATCCAATCCCGGCTATCTGGAATGCACAGCGACCCTGCCCATCGACAAAATGCCAAGCATCACCGTTCAGCCGGGAGAATGTGCCAGGATCGCCACGGGCGGCGTTCTGCCGGATGGTACAGATGCTGTAATCATGGTGGAATATACCGGTGAAATGGATGGAACCACCATCGAAATCCGAAAGAGCGTGACCCCCGGCGAAAATGTCATGCAGCGTGGCGAGGATGCCAGAGCAGGTAAGGTCGCCCTTGAAGCCGGAACCGTCATGCGTCCGCAGGAAATAGGGCTGGCCGCCGCCCTTGGCTTTGAAAAAATATCACTGGTCAAATCGCCCCGGGTGGGCATCCTTTCCACCGGCGACGAGTTGATCGAAATCAATCAGACGCCCAAACCCGGTCAGGTGCGGGATGTCAACTCCCTGACTGTGGCCGCACTGGTCCAACGCGCCGGCGGCATCCCCACCCGGTATGGACTCGTCAAGGACGACCTCGCCAGCCTGACAGACGCCCTGCAAACGGCCATCGACGAGAATGACCTTGTCCTCTTGTCCGGCGGCAGCTCCATCGGTGTGCGCGACCTGACCATTCAGGCTCTGGAATCCATCCCCGACTCCGAAACCCTGGCGCACGGGGTGGCCTTGAGTCCCGGCAAGCCTACCATCTTGGGCCGAGCTCTGGGAAAATCGGTCCTCGGCCTGCCCGGCCAAGTCACTTCGGCTCTGGTCGTCATGCACGTACTCATCCTGCCACTCATCCGCCACCTTCAAGGCGACAGCAAAGCTTTTGACGCGACAAGGCGTCCTGTGCGCAAGGCAGAGCTGGCTCGCAATCTGGCCTCCAAACCGGGGCGGGAGGACTATGTACGGATACGACTTGAAGAAAGAGACAATGCACCGCCGCTGGCACATCCGGTGCTGGGGAAATCCGGCCTGTTGCGGACCATTGTTCAGGCCGATGGACTGGCGAGCATCCCCGCGGACTCGGAAGGATTGTACAAAGGGGACTTGATTGATATCTGGACTATATAACCATACTGGATAATTAACCTTTGATTAAAACTGGTCCTGCTGACCTTCAAGTTCGACGATCTTCCAGCCATCGTGTTCATGTGAAAGCACAAAGACGGAATCCTCTTCGAGGTTCTCGTCCAGATCAGCGACCTTGACCCGATACGCTCCGAACACACGGACTTCCGCCCAGTCACCTTCCATCCGTATCAGCTCAAACCCGAGTCCCGATGTGTCGATCAGGGCTGTACGGAGTATCCGATACGTCCCTTGCTGACGTTGCACTTCCTTGAAAACCTCGAATCTGAAATCATGCCGGTCGCGGACATCCTCGGCAAAAAGGATTCCGTAATCATCGGCCAGCGATGTCTGCTTGACGTAGAATATCTTTAAAAGGTCAACGATTTCTTCCGGCACAATCTTGTCAGGATCAGCGGGCGGCAGAGCCGGGACATGTGACAGGTCTGACCGGGAGTCATCGCTCTCCCCGGCACCCGGCACGGCCATGAGCGTTATGTAGAGCTTGATTTCCGATACCGCCAGCTTCATCCTGGCCGTCTTCTCACCCTTGGGAAAGACATCATCGATGACAATCCGAAGTGATTTTACAGGCTTGCCAGAGCAATCTATGACCTGCTCACCCGGTTCATCGCGTAGCCAGAACGCGGTTTCCGTGCCGTCCGGGTATACAATTCGCCCGGCTCTGACACGTCGGAACTCCTTGAATTTACCTTCTCCCTGATGGCCGTTGAAAAAGCCCAGCCGGTCCACTCGGATGGGTATGCCGAAGGTCAGATCGATCCATTGCCCTGTTCCCGGTCCGATACCTCCCCCAACCCAGGCCGTGGTGGTATCGTTGTCCAGCAGATTTTCAGGTGCGTACTCAAGGCCGAAATCAAACTTGAAGCTCGAAACCTTGACGGTCACATCAAGAGCATGGGCCGGGGTCGCCAGCATGATGACGATTATGAATGAGAAGAGAAGTCGGGCTGCTTGCATGAAGAAATTCATAGCACATTTTAAACAGATACGCTTTCACGAAAACAGTCGGTTTTCGAGGATTCTATTTGTCCTGAACCCCGTTGATCAACAACTTGCCGTCCTCCTTCATGAAGGAAAACAAGGTGTTCACCGGGAACTCGAAAGCCTTGTTTTCAACATAATATCGATACGGCCCATGTACGTAAACCATGGCGGAATCTTCGCGAATGACCGGCTTGTCAAAGCTGAGCCCGATGTGCTCGAGCATGGCGATATGATGCTTGCCAAACTCCTTTTTGATCCGCATCCGGTCCTGTACTTCAAGAAATATTTTCCGCTCTCGTTCACGTATATCCGATGTAAATACATCTGGATAGCTATCGTGCAACGTGGTCAGCAAAGCAAAGTACCGTTTGATCTGGGCCACGAATTCAAGGTCCAGCCAGGGGCTTATCACTCCGCTATCCATCGGCATGTCCACCGGAACCGGAACGGATGCCCGCAAACGGGTAATGCCGGGCTGGGAAGCCGAAGGAGCACGTTTGGCCTTCTTCTTTGGTGCGACTTTTTTTGGAGCAGGCTTCTGAGCCTTCTTTTTGGGGGCTGACTTTTTGACCACAGGTTTGATTTCCGGCTTTGGCTTGGTCACCGGCTTTGACTTGGTCACCGGGGCTGGCTTGGCCTTCCTCGGCTTGGAAGCAGGCTCGGCCTTTTTTGGATTGAGACTGACTTTATCTTTTTTTACCGGCTTGGGCTTTTCTTTCTTGACCGAAACTGCCGGTTTCGGACTGGCTGCCTCTTCGGCATCCAAAGCGGCTGCGCCGTCACCCTGTTTCGCCAGTTTAACGTCAATTTCAGTCTCACCGCTTGCGGCCTCGCCGCCCTTGCCAAGTGTTCCGTAGACCTTGATCTCGGACACGGCGACCTTGGCCTTACCCATGGCCTTGTCCTTGGAACTAGGGGCCACCCCGGTAATGATGATCTTGATGGAACTGGCCGTCACGGGCTTGAGAGAAATTTCCTGCTCGCCTGAGACGGGTTTCAATATAAATTTCTGGCGGGTCCCGTCCGGGTAGAGGATAACGCCCCTGGTCAAACGCCGAAATTTATCGAACTGCCCCTTGCCCTGATGCCCGTTATGGATACGCAGGGACTCCAGGGCAACAGGTGACGGAAAGTCGATCTCGATATATTTGCCCGGCCCGATCCCCTTGCCGCCACCGACCCAAGCTGTGTGCGGATCGCCGTCAATCAGATTGTCCGCAATGTACTTGCCCTGATGGTTGGGTACATCCACAGCCATATCCGCTATCTCTGCCGCAAAAGCAGAGGTACACAGCAGGCTTGGCAGGAGCACCAAGGCTGCGGCAAATGATATCTTTCGGGTGACCTTTTTCAACATATATTATTCCGATAACAAAAAAGAGAGCCAATTGGCTCCCTTTTTTATCGGACAATTCAGGATATTACTTAATAGCGGTAGTGATCGGGCTTGTAAGGACCGTCCTGATCCACACTGATGTAGTCAGCCTGTTCCTTGGTCAGCTTCTCCAGCTTGACGCCGAGACGCCCCAAATGCAGGCGGGCAACTTCCTCGTCCAGCTTTTTGGGCAGGATCATGACGGTCGGCTCGTAGGTGTTTTTGGCCAGATCGAGCTGTGCCAGGACCTGATTGGTAAAGGAGTTGGACATGACGAAACTGGGATGACCGGTGGCGCAACCCAGATTGACCAGACGGCCTTCTGCCAGCACGATCAGGGACTTGCCGGAAGGCAGGGTCCACTTGTCCACCTGAGGCTTGACCTCTTTCTTGACGCACTTGGGGTTGCTCTCAAGGTGAAGCATCTCGATCTCGGAATCAAAGTGACCTATATTGCAGATAATGGCCTCGTCCTTCATGGCATCCATGTGTACGCCGGAGATAACGTGATAGTTTCCGGTGCAGGTGACGAAAATATCGCCACGGGAAGCGGCATCTTCCATGGTGGTGACTTCGTAGCCTTCCATGGCGGCCTGGAGTGCGCAGATGGGATCGACCTCGGTGACCAGCACGCGAGCACCAAAGCCGCGCATGGACTGGGAGCATCCCTTGCCCACATCGCCGTAACCAATCACGACCACGACCTTGCCCGCTATCATGACATCGGTAGCACGCTTGATACCGTCAGCCAGGGATTCGCGGCAGCCGTAGAGGTTGTCGAATTTGGACTTGGTGACTGAATCGTTCACATTGATAGCAGGAAATGGAAGCTCACCACGCTCAAACATCTGATACAGACGATGAACACCGGTGGTGGTCTCTTCAGTTACGCCCTGAATCGCATCACGGCGAGTCGTGTAATAACCCGGCTGAGTAGCCAGACGTTTTTTGATTGAAGCAAACAGATACTCTTCTTCTTCAGAGCCCGGATTATCCAATACAGAAGCATCCTGTTCAGCTTTTGCACCCAGAACCAGCAGTGTTGTTGCATCACCACCATCATCAAGAATCATGTTCGGCGTACCACCGTCATGCCACTCCATGATGCTGTGGCAAAACTCCCAATAATCTTCCAGCGTTTCACCTTTGTGAGCGAAAACAGGGATGTCTTCAGCAGCAATCGCAGCAGCAGCGTGATC
>JAFLJW010000122.1 GCA_022712815.1 Pseudodesulfovibrio sp.
TGGCACACCAGCTTCGGCTTGCTTCAGAATATTTAGGATTTGGCTGTCAGAATAACGTGATTTCTTCATGTAAAATCTCCTACGTTTTGTTTACGAGAAAATTCTACTTTTCAGAACTATTAATTTTCGGGGGGATTACCCTCCCGGCTCAGAAATCCGGTCAATGATGCGAAGGATATTGCCAGCGCGTTGAGAAAGCTGGGGTTTGATGTCATTCTCAAGACCAATGCCACGCGGCGGCAGATGGTTTCGGCTGTCTCGTCCTTTGGCCGCAAGGCCTCCGGGGCGGAGGTCGCGCTGTTTTTCTATGCGGGTCACGGTATGCAGGTGAATGGGGCCAACTACCTTATTCCCGTTGGAGCCAGCGTGGAAAGTTCGGCAGATGTGGAGTTCGAGGCCATGAAGGCCAACCGGATTTTGGCGCAGATGGAGAATGCCGATGCCAAGGTGAATCTGGTTATCCTCGATGCCTGTCGTGACAATCCCTTTCAGTCTTTCCGTTCGGCCTCGCGTGGTTTGGCCATGGTCCGGGCCGTGTCCGGCAGTGTCATTGTCTATGCCACCGCACCCGGAGACGTGGCTGCCGATGGCAAGGGGCGCAACAGCCCCTTTACCCGCGACCTCTTGAAACACATTGCCACGCCGGGACTGACGGTCAAAGGCGTGTTCAACAAGACCGGGGCCGGAGTCTCCCGTGCAACCAAGGGGCGGCAGTCACCGTGGATCAATTCATCCTTGTATGAGGATTTCTATCTGGTCGCCGAGGGTTCCACTTACGGCGCACCGGTTTCCCAGCCTTCGAATATGGGTTCTCTTCGCCTTGAGTCCGAGCCTTCGGGCGCACAGATATTTTTGAACGGCAACCGCATTGGCCGAACTCCAAAGATAGTGGACGGTCTGCCGACTGGCCGCGTGACCGTTGAGGCGCGGATGGATGGCTATGAATCACAGAAGAAGATAATATCCGTTTCCGGTGGTCGGTCCGCGCATGTGGGCTTTGCGTTGAGCGAGGTTTTTTCGGACGGCAAAAACGACGGAGAGCGACAGGTGCAGGTGGATTACGATGAAGCTCAAGTTCGCTATAGATTGGCCGACTCCCAACTTGGCGGTGCCATCGGTTTTTACCGAAGACATAAAGATGCCACTTCTGTTGAAGCATGCAACCGATGGGACGCTGGGGGCCGGGTTGTAAATATCAAACAATTTCAACGGAAAGTCGTTCAGGGTAAAGGATGGCAGATCGTCATAAGAGGAACTGAAAAAGAATCGGCGGAATGGACGTGGTTCTTACATCAGACAACGGTTCGGCAAAGGCCAATACACCTGGCTCCACGTACACCGACCCGACCACGGGCATAGAGTTCGTGTGGGTTCCGGGCGGGTGCTTCCAGATGGGTAGCAATGACAGTGATGCTGATGATGACGAGCAGCCTGTGCATGAGGTGTGCGTGGATGGTTTCTGGATGGGCAAGTATGAAGTGACGCAATCCGAGTGGAAGCGTGTCATGGGGAGCAATCCATCCCACTTCAAAGGTGATCTCAAGCCTGTTGAACAAGTGTTCTGGAATGACGCACAGAAGTTCATCAAGCGGCTGAACGCCAAGGGCAATGGTACGTTCCGGTTGCCCACGGAAGCCGAATGGGAATATGCGGCCCGTTCCGGCGGCAGGAATGAGAAATACTCTGGCGGTAATGATATTGATCGCGTGGCTTGGCATGGTTCCAACAGTGGTGCGAATATGTTTACAGCGATAGCATTGATCGTGGTGGTAGCTGGGACAGCAAACCGGGGTACGTCCGGTCAACCTATAGCCCCTTGTTCGTTCCTCTTGACGCGCTCAAGGTCCTTGGCTTCCGTCTCCTCAGAACCAATTAGCTTTTAAATTCTTACCTTTTGTCCTTTTGAAAGCCGTCTTGAAAAGCGGCTTTCTCTCTTTTCATGCACAGTTTTTTCCATATATGCGACTGTTTTTATGGCCTTCCGCCAGCGTTTCATACAAACGCTGGAGCACGTTTGCATATATGGGGTAAACATGGGCAGGTTTATAGCTGAGAGAGGCTTTCAACTGGTGCAAAGATGTGAAAACGGCAACACTGCCTATTACCTAATTGAAGAAGCTGGCACACGAAGGCGAGTGCTTTTCACTTGCTTTTTTCCCCATCTAACTTACCATGAACCACAATGACTACAAACGGATCAAAATAGTTGAGGTGATGTCATGAGCGTTTCAAGTACAAGTTTTCGCACTGACCTGGAAACCCTTTCGGCTTTGGATGGTATTGCCAGGGAGATGGGCAGAAGCCGTAACTGGGTGCTCAACAAGGCTGTGCAGGATTTTATCGAATATCAGACGTGGTTCAAGCAGCAAGTCCAAAAAGGGATTGAGGCGGCAGACAACGGGGAGTTTGCCACAGATGAGGAAATGGCAGAGCTTTTCGGCAGGTTCGGGGCATAAGACATGCCGCATTGGACTCTCCCTGCCAAGAGGGATTTGCAGACACAGATCGAGTATCTTCAACGAGAAAACCCGGCCATCGCCAGTCGCGTTGCGACGCAAATCAGGAAGGCGACGGACTCGCTGGATGCCTATCCTCAACTCGGACGGGATGGATCTGTGGAGGGAACACGAGAGCTGGTTCTTCCCCGGCTCCCTTTTATCTGCGTATACCGCTATCACAACGAGCAGGTGGAAATTCTGCGTTTTCTTCACGAGCGCATGCGTTGGCCTAAATAAACCGGCAGGCGGTTTGTGTGAGAGGAAGAGAGCAGCCGCTCAGCCCTTCCGACCCGAACAGGGAAGCCTTGCCACCTGGTCGCCTACTTTTGGTCGGTCCCGGTTGATTCTCCGAGAGCATCCAGCAGGGCTTGCAGCATGAATTCGTCAAACAACATCAGCTCCAGTCGAACCTGACGCAATCAAGTCGAAAGCGCAGGTCCCCGCCCTCTCCAAAACCCTCCGCATTCTTTCCCGCGTCACGTATTCTTTGCGTAAGTGCATCGTGAAGGGAGGCCCGTTGACGAAAGCGTGCTGTTTGTGCATAAATATCTATCTCTGAATAGACTTTTCGTGATTGTCGAGTGTTGCAACGGGCGTAACACATAGAGGAGCAAGGTATATGTATCGTATCGGGGTGACCGCAAGTTTCGCATGTCTGCTGGTTCTGTTGTTTTCCTTTCCGGCCCATGCTCAGGGGCCGAAGCAATACTCCGTGGCCTCCATGATCGTAGAGGTCGAGGCCTCGGCCTGTCTTGGTCAGGAGCGGTCCCGTGCCGATACCATGAAGCTCGCCATGACCGAGGCCAAGCGCATGGCGTCCGAGCGGGTCCTGACGCATATCACCAGCGAAACCAATATCGCGGACGGCAAGCTGGTCGAGGATCTCATCAATGCCTATTCCAAGGCGACCGTCCGGATCCTCGAAGAACTGGAAAAGGGCTGGCAGCAGTCCGACGGCTCCGGCGGTTTTACGGACACCTGTTACCGGGTGAAAATCAAGGCCGAGGTTGTTCCTGCCAAGGTTGAAAACAGCAAGCCGGTTGCTCAGGTGGCCATCAACAACCCGCGCACCCCACTCCTGGTCGAGCTGTGGACCGACAAGGACATCTACCATATCGGCGATGCCATGAAGTTCTACTTTCGCGGCAACAAGCCTTTCTATGCCCGTGCGGTTTACAAGGATGCCGAGGGCAATCTGATCGAGGTCACGCCGTCCCGCAAGGCCAGATACTACAAGGGCGGGATCGTGTATGAAATTCCGGGCGACAATGACCATTTCACCCTGATGATAACCCCGCCTCTGGGGAGCGAGAAGCTGATTCTCTACACCTCCACCCGGCCCATGAACAAATACAGCGGAACGACGTCCGGCAACTGGTTCATTGTCGCTGGCGGATATGACGATCTTGGTCTCACCACTCGCGGCCTGACCGTTCTGCAAGGCGTGCAGGGAGCCGGGAATTCCGGGGAAGCCGAGTTTGCCGAGGCTGAGGTGAAGGTCAAGGTGAAACGATGATTATTTTTTATTAGGTAGTAGTCCCATTAAGGAGCTAGGAGGTTTGTTATGAAACATTTTTTGGTGTTTGTAATGGCATCGTTGTTTGCTTTGGCGGGTTGCAAAGCTGCTACACAATTTCATGTTGAGGTCGATTCTCTTTCCTCATATTCTCCCAGTGTGGAGAGTACGTATCTTTTATTGCCAGGGAATAAAGACACTCAAAGAACAGACCTTCAGTTTCAGGAGTTTTCACAATATCTTAAGCGTGTCCTTGAAGAACAAGGTTTCCGTGAAGTTCATACCTTGGATGATGCTGATCTTGCTATTTTTCTTGGTTACGCGATTAGCGGCCCCAAAGAGAAGCAATATTCTTACTCCACTCCCGTTTGGGGGCAAACGGGGTATAGTTCTTCTTCAACATACGGAACGGTAAACAGTTTTGGGAATTATTCTGGGATAACGCACCATAATCCTCAGTATGGGATTACCGGATATCAGCAGCATTCAGGGTCATATACTCATTTTACCCGGTATATGTTTTTAAATGCTTATGATGCCCGAGAATATATGAAGACGAAGAAAGAAATACAGGTCTGGAAGACAACGGTTACCAGCACTGGAAGCTCAAATGATTTGCGTCTTATATTTCCCTATTTGATAGCTGCGTCTAAAGATTATCTTGGGAAAAATACAGAGAATAAAATCCAAGTGATTTTTAAAGAAAATGACCCTGCCGTCCTAAAGGTCAAGGGACAGTCTGTTGAACTGAGGAAAGGGAAGTAAGGACTCATGCACATTCAGTTGAAAGTATTCATATTAGTCTTTTCTTGTATAGTTTTTTGATGTTGCTAGCATGGACGAAAGTCGAAACCATTACAGCCAGTCACACCTATGCCATGGGGGGGCAATGATTCGAAAAATGAGGCAAGACGCATGTACTTCCTTGAGGCCAAGCGTAAGGTGATCGAAAAAGCTGGAACGTATCTTTCAAGCCGGCCCCAGGGGGTCAATGGTAAATTGAGCAAGGACGAAATCAACACTTACACTGCCGCTCTTGTAAAGGCGGAGACCGCCCAGGAAGCCTGGAGTGTGAATCATTCTGGCGGCATGTCGATTTCAATGACAGTCAAAGCTCTGATTGATATTTCCAAGTTGGAGAAACAACTCAAAGCGATTAAATCAGACTCATCTGCCCAAGTGAAGATCAAGGAACAACAGAGGAGGCTTTCACTTCTTGAAGCGCAGGTAGCATCTTTACAGAAAAGCTTGGGAGCAGCTAATGCAACTGATGCCAGCAAGTTGCGGAAAGAGCGGAATCTTGTGTTTAAAGAAATCGATGAACTGCAAGCGCGAAAGATTGCGATAATGGAAAGAATTAAAAGTGTAGGGGTTAAAGTAGAAAGCCTCATTGAATCGGAATGACACCAGCAGAAGTAAGACCTCTGGTGGGAAATCTTCGATCATTCTCACGGAATATGTACAATTATCTAAGCTGGAATCATGGAATGTACTGGATAAAATTTGAAAATGGCATTGTTGCTTGTATTTTTTATGCTGGTTGTGGTGGATTTGGACCCAATAGTACTTGCTCCAATATTAAATCTCTGTCGCCAAATTGTTTGAAAAAGTAACGGACTGATCCTTTTTTAAGGTGTGGTATGAATAAACGAAACAGTGCAGTTGAATCCTGGGAGATCATGCTCCTGTCCCGCGAGAAGATCGGGGCCACGGAGTTGCAGAAGATATTCTCGCGCGGCCAGTCCCAGATCAACCGCTATTGCATGAGTCCGTTGGCCGGGGATGCCCAGCGTAACCCTCTTGATCGGCTCAAGCTGATGTTCGAGCAATTGGTCGAGGCTGGCGAAGGTGAGCTGGTCAGGTCATCGCTCAATATTTTGGCCGAATCCATAGATTGCCGGGTCAAGCCATTGGGCAACCCCAAGCCGGACAAGGATACGGTTGAAGAAGAGTGCCTCGATGATTTTCCCGAACTCACCGAACTGGACCACCTCATAGCTCGTCGGGAACACCCGCGCATCGTGCAGCGACAGGCCGAGAGAGTGAAGCAGGAAGTGGACGAAACAATGGTCAGCTATAACAATTTGTGGAAAGATAAATATGGTAAACTGAAGTGATTCTCCTGTTTTTTCAAATGGATGATTTGAACTCGGAAAGCGTGGGGTGAGGGGCCGGTCTTCTCCCTACGCTTTTCTTCATGACTTTCGTATACAGAGGACTGACAGCACCTCTCTATCCCCGTCCCTAGCTGTTTCTCCAACACACAGGGGGGCGGGGAACAGGAAGAGAGTTCAATGCAAGATGAATGTGATATCAGATAAAAATTTCATATCGGACCAAACGGAGGATGATAGAATGAGAAGTGTGAAATTGATCCTTGCCGGGCTGATTGCCATCCTGCTGCTGGCAGGCTGCGCACCCAAGGGCGCAACACCATTGTCCATCGAGGACACGCCGCCCAACCATTATCTGCGTGGTATGGAACTCATCGAGAATGGCAAAGCCGCCGAGGCCGAGGCCCGTTTTGCCCGCGCCCTGGAACTCGACCCCAAGTACGCACCCGGTTTCGCAGGACAAGCCCTCGTGGTCGCGCTGGGAGTTGAATCCCAGGCCGATGCCAAGCACAGGGAAATCGAACTCGACAAGTTCCGCGCCCTGCTCGACAAGGGGTATGGCAAAGCCAAAACTCCGGCGGACAAGTTTATCGTCGCTGTCACCGCAGTCCGTGCCGAGACCGTTGCCAAGGATGCCAGATGGATCAAGGGTGCTGACAAGTGGTATACCAAGGGACACGTCATCAAGAAGATCGACGAAGGTTCCCTGCCTTATTATCGCAATATCGAAGCTCTTGATTACTTCATGGGCAAGGCGTGGTTCGAGGCTGGTGAATACACCAAGGCCAAGGACATGCTCGGGATGGTCGTGGGCAAGGATCTCGGCAAGTGGCATCAGCCAGCCAATGCGTTGTACGCTCGTGTGCAGAAAATCGAACGGGCCATCGCCAACTACACCGTCACCGGAATTTCCAAGGCCATTGCGGCCAAGGAGTCTGTATCCCGTGCCGATGTCGCCGCGCTGCTGGTCAATGAACTCAATCTGGACAGGTTGTTCGGCGGGCTGGATGATCTCCAGCCCAAGGCGGATTTCATCCCGGCAGATGTGGTTGACCATCCATTTAAGGCCGAAATTATCGGGGTTCTCAAGTGGAACGTGCGCGGATTGGAACCTGTCTACGATGCCACCACCAAGGCCGAGCTTTTCAAGCCTGCCGAGCTGGTAAGTCGCAAGGAAATGGCCCTGGCTTTGGAAGATATTCTTATCAAGGTGTCTGGGGACGAATCACTGGCAAACAAGTTTTTCGGTCAAACAAGTTCCCCCTACGGGGACGTGAAGCCGACCGAGGCCTACTATAACGCCGTGGTTAACGTGGTGTCTCGCAACTTGATGGAAACTGATCTGTCCAGCGCATTCCGTCCGAACGATGATCTGGACGGCGCAGAGCTGCTGCTTGCCGTGGTCCGCCTGCGTAACGCTGTGAACGTATATTAAGAAAGGAGAGAGTGAGATGAAACGCATAGTTGCTGTTGTTTTTTGTGTTTTGATGCTGGCCTCGACGGCCTTTGCTCAAGGTCAGTTTCAGACTGTGAATACGCCGCAAGTAATTTTTGAAAATGGATACATTCAGGTGGTTGGAGAATCCGAAGCAGGTCAGACTCGCTACAAGGCCAAACGCGCCGCCAAGATCGTTGCTCAGCGTGATTTGGTGGAAATTATTAAAGGTTTGAACCTGATCGGTGGTACGACCGTTGGTGAAGGAATGCTTCAAGTTGATACCATTCAGACGACCGTGAAGGGCTTCCTGCAAGGCGCGATTGTTGTTGGTGAAGAATATGTGAATGGTGAGGGATACGCTCGTGTTGCCCTGCGTCTCAATCTGCGTGGTAGCGGTTCCCTGTACGATTCTCTGTCACCTGTTCTCAGGCAGCCTCCGGCACAGTTGAATCTTCCCCAGATGCCCGCATTTCAACCTCCGGCAGCCACTGCCCAGCCTCAGGTTTTTGATGGCCTGATTATCCTCGTTGGAGGCACCGGCTTCAAGCCCGCCCTTGCCAATCGCATTATCACCGAGAGTCAGGATGTACTTTTCGAGCCTTCCAAGGTTTCGCCTCAGATGCTCATTGAACGCGGTTGCGGCGGCTACACCACCACCGAGGCCAAGGCCAAGGCACTGCTTGCCTCCTGGGGCAGCAAGAACCCGTTGATAGTCAAGTGCACCAAGGTCATGAAAAGCACCGAGGCCGTCGTATCCGTTCAGGATGCCACAGCCATCTTCGAGCAGAACCAAAAGACCAACATGCTGCCTCAGGCAAAGGTTGTCTTTGTCCTGTAAAACCAACTGATACCTCTTAGTTTGGGCCGGGCCGGGGACCGCCTTTGCGCGGCTCGTCCCGGCACTGTTTTTTTGCTGACAGATATTTGGAGAAGCGATGGATTTTCGCAAACTTGGTCAGAATATTGCGGTATTTGTCTTGCTTGTTGGCCTGCCGTTTGGTGTTCACGCCGCCATGAATGCGGAAACCGAGCAATTGGCCCGCTGGCAACTGAATAATGCTGACCTGCTTGTGGATGAAGGCAAATACATGGAGGCGGTCGAATATATCGATTCAGCCTTTGAAATGAGCCAGTATCCAAAGACGCGGTCTGATGCGCTGTTGGCCAAGGCCATGGTTCTTGCGACCTTTCTTGATGCTCCTGCGGAAGCCGTAAAAACCTATCGTCAATTGGCAAAAGAGTTTCCCTCCTACCACGAGATCGCTGACTATCAATCCGCATTTCTTCTTCTCCAAACTGGAAAAAACGAAGCAGCAAAGAAAGAATTCCGCGCCTACCTTGCGAAATATCCTAATGGCCGGTTTCACTTTCAGGCGGAAGCCATGCTGGAAAGTCTTGGTGTACCCGGTTTCAGGCCGGACAGGCCTACGATTGTCGAAGGCCGACCTGTCATGCGGGTTTTGCTTTCAAAAAGAGGCAAGCAAGTCGTGATTCGTACGACAGGCGGCGAAAGCATCTGCATTGATGGAGTCGGCTGCCAGCCGACTTTGGTCTTCAAGCCTTCTGATGGCTATTGCACAGTCAATGGCATTCTCATCAAGCGGCCCAAGCTGACCGTTAAATCAAATGGACCGATGAAAGTCATTGTCGGTGGTAAATCAAAGAAAGTTCGTGGCAACGTTACTATCGAAAACATGAGCGGGAAGCTGCATGTGCTGAATCTCGTGAACATTGAGGACTACCTTCGTTCCGTGGTCCCTGCCGAATCCTATTCCAGTTGGCCCATGGAGACCCTCAAGGCACAGGCAATAGCCGCCAGAACCTACGCCTATTACCAGAAGCTCCATCGTACGGACCGGGCCTATGATGTCCGTGCCGACACTTATGATCAAATGTACGGCGGCGTGGATCGAGAGACGAAGCGGACGGACAGGGCCGTGCTTGAAACTGCCGGGAAGGTTTTGACCCACGGCGGCAAGCCCATTTTGTCCCAATACACGGCGAACAGTGGTGGGTATACCGCCGATGCCGGGGCCGTGTTCGGAACGTCCAAACCATACCTGATAGCCCACTCAGACCCGGCCAGCCTCAAGGGCAAGATGGCTTCGTGGAAACGAAGCTACACGACGGGAGAAATTATTCGTGCTCTTCGCAAGATCGGCGTGGATGCATCAGGGCTGACCTCCATTGCCCCTGAATTTACAGGCCCATCCGGGAGATTGGTGAAGGTTCGTCTGCACCACGCCAAGGGATCGACTGTTGTCAGAACCAGAACGACATTGGCGAGTTCTCGCGTCCTGAAACTGCCAGAAGTGCTGATGGGCATTGAAAAGCAGGGAGATACATATGTCTTCCGTGGACGCGGTCATGGGCATGGCGTTGGATACTCCCAGTGGGGAGCTGCGGAGCTGGGCAAGCAGCAATGGCGGTATGGGCAAATTCTTGCCTTCTATTATCCCAATACAATAGTTGAAAATTTGTGGGAATAGGGCTATTTGTAGCGACCTAGAAATATTACTTCGTGAATTGCATTTAACGGAGCCGAAATGAGAGTTGTTTATAGCTTGTTGATATTATTTTTGCTGACCGGACCAGTCTTTGCCGCAACGAACAACAGTGCCTTTTTGAAATCACAAGTCGCGTGCGGTGAAAAAGCACAGGATTTTTTGAATCAGGGCAATGCCGGGAAGGCTGTAGCCCTGCTAGCAGAAGGCGTGAAACGGTTTCCCGATTCCGACTGGCTACTCAGCCTGTATGGACGTGCGCTGTTCTCCAAAGGAGACCTGGACGAAGCCGAGGACCAGTTTCAGCGAGCCTTGGAAATCAACAAGGACAACCCTGTTGCCCGGGTGCTGATCAAGGAAATTCGTCTGACCAAAGATGCTCTGAAAGATCGGGAGATGAACGAACTGGTCAACTTTGGCATAGACAAGGCTGGTGACTTGGGTGTCATCGTCATAGGTGTCTGGCTTGGTACATTGATGACAATGATGTCCGGACGGTTTGCTTCCCTTTTCAAGCGTTCAAGCTTTGACAAGGCGTTGAGACGAAGGGACTGGGATGTCGTGACTGATATTCTGGAAAACTTGATTGCTAACTGGCAAAAGCCTGAGCTTCGCAAAAATATGAATTTGATGCTGGCCAAGTATCCACAGAAAGATATTGAAAAAATCATTATCGACTATGTGGATGTGCAGAAGCATGAGGATGAGTTGTTATTCTTCTTGCGGAAGTTACATGCGAAGCGGGGATAGGAAATGGGTATGGCAATGATAAGATTGTTACCCTATTTTTTTGTATTGCTGTGCTTTCTGGCTCCGACTTTGGCCTATGGCGAATCTGTCGTGGTGGTCAAGACCGTGCGTCAGCACATTACCGGGGAGATATCACCCGATAATGCCCGCAAGTTTGCCGTGGGCAAGGCCAAGCGGGCTGCGCTGGAAGAGGCCGGGACATATCTTGAGACCATGAGCGTGGTCAGGGAAGGCAATCTTGAACGGGACGAGATCATGGCCCTGGCTGTCGGGGTGCTCAAGACCGAGGTCGTGAAAGAGAAGCAGTTCATGGACGGCAATGTCTTCTGCATGGAGGCAACCGTCAGGATCGAGGTTGACCCGTCCATGCTCCGGTCTCGGATAGAGAAGTTGCTTGAAGATCGTGAGCACCTGAAAAAATATCAGGAAGCGGAACAGCGAAACCGCAAGCTGCTGGACAGAATAGCCAGATTGGAAAAGGAAAACAAAAACAACAAAAAAAAGGCTGAAAAAAGTCAACGATTACAACATGACCTGACAGAATTAGGCAAGGGACTGGATGCCGATGCATGGTTCTTAAAGGCGGCGGTACTCTGGAAGAATGAGGAATATACAGATCCACAAAAGGCCCTGGCGTATCTCAGTCAGGCCATTGAACTCGATCCAAAAGATGCAGAGGCCTACAACAACCGGGGGAATGCCTATTCCGGCCTCGGCCAGAATGATCGGGCAAGACAGGATTATAACCGGGCCATTGAACTCAATCCGA
>JAFLJW010000123.1 GCA_022712815.1 Pseudodesulfovibrio sp.
TGGGGCTACTCTATCTGGCCGATAATTGGCAGCGTCCGATGGACGACGGAATGCGCCTTGCCGCCCTGCGTTATTTCAAACCGTTGATGGACGAAAAACCCCTGATAACCGACATCCTGCCACGCCTGAACATCAAGCCCAAAAGCAAGGACGCAAGGCTGCTCATCTCATGGCTCGACATGCCGGCCAACTGGCAGGCGCACCTTGCCGCCGGAAATGTTCCTCTGGCCGCAGGCATACCTCTTGGTCGCATGAACGATAGCGACCGTCTGGCCGTGGAGCCTCTCTTTGCCGGATTTTCCTGGTCCCGTTCCAATGCGGTCAACATCCTGACTTGGCTTTTCGAGACATCAAAAATGACCAGGACCACAATTTCAGAGGGCATGAAACAGGCCGGTATGACTGAGATCATGAGGCAAGGACTCTCGCCCAAGGATACCATCACCCGCCTCTGTGCGGCGGCAAAAACGGCCCGCTACCCAGAGCTTTCCCTGTTGCAAAACCGGTTCAGCAAAGCCGCCAGCAACATCTCCGCCGGGACAAAGTGGCGGGTCGTGCAACCCAATAATTTCGAGACGGACGGAGCCGAACTGACCATTCAGGTCAAGGATGTGGAACAACTCAAAAAGGCCGTGAATGACCTCGAAATCATGGCCGGACTCACAAGCTGGAAAGAAATATGGGGGCTCGGCAGCAAAAATGACTAAACCCGTTGAACTCCCCCACCACCTGCGAAAAATCGGGCACGTGTTCGTGGATGAATCAATGCAGGGTTCGCCCGTGGCCCTCCGCGTGCGCGACCGTTTGAACGGCACCACGCAAGAGAATATCCCCTGGACAATAGTCTCTCCGGATGCCGACCGGGTGGAATTTGACCATGGCGATACCCAGGCCCTCTACCTCAAGGAATACAAAGGTAAATTCCTGCGGTTTTGTCCCGGCACTCGCGCCTATCACTGCTGCGGATACCGCATCATCCACATTGGCGAGAACTGTCCCATGGCCTGTTCCTACTGTATTCTACAGGCCTATTTTCAGGACCGGATTCTCAAGATATGGGCCAATCAGGACACACTTTTCTCGGAGCTTGGCAATGCCTTCGGAGCTGACCGCAACACCCGGTACCGGGTCGGCACCGGTGAATTCACCGATTCGCTGGCTCTGGAACATCTCACCGGCTACAGCCGCGATCTCGTCGAATTCCTCAATGACTACGACAACGTGGCACTGGAACTGAAATCCAAGGTCGTGGACCTCACGTGGATGCAAGCTGCCAAACGCACCGACCGCATCCTGCCCGCATGGTCGCTCAACGCCCCTTTTATCAACGAGCATGAGGAGTTTGATGTCTCCACGCTCAGAGAGCGACTCGAAGCCGCCCGCACCTGCGCCGAGGCCGGATTCCGTGTCTGTCTTCATTTCGATCCCGTCATCCACTACCCCGGCTGGCGCGAAGGATACGCCGAGATCATCGACATGATCTTCGACTACATAAAACCCGAAAATATCGCCTACATGAGCATCGGCTCCTTCCGCTGCATGCCACAACTAACGCCCATAATAGCCAACAATTTCCCGGATACAGACTACATATACAACGAGTTCGTCCCCGGTCTCGACGGCAAGGCCCGGCTGCTCCGTCCCCTGCGCGTCGAGCAATTCTCCTTCATGATCGACCGGTTACGCAAGCACGGCATGGACAAACAACTCTATTTCTGCATGGAATCAACCAAAGTATGGAACGAAGTGTTCGGCTATTCACCAAAAGATTTCGGAGGACTCGGAAAGCGGCTGATGGAACAGGCTTTCAGGGATTAGGGGAACCTCTTAATTCTTTTTATAACAACGATACAATCTGCCCCTTCTCAACGGCCTGAAACCTGACTGTCTATGATCAGCCAAGTTTCAGGTTCTCTCCTTTGTCAAAGAGAGAGTCCATTGAAAACCGATTCAATTCGGTTACGGTGTTTTTTTATTTGCACGAATCACGGCGACCCCAAAACCAAAATTAAAAATAAGGCTTACGCCGATCAATGCATACAGCCATTGCGGGGCCGTTGTTGTCATCATCTCCACAGTGCCGTTGCTTACCTCCAGAGCAAAGGTCAGCCGATGCCCCATGCCGCCGTCGACAGCAATACGCCATTCTCCCCTCCCTTCCGGCATGAATGCAAAACGTCCTCTGCGGTCGGTCAGACCACTTTGATATTCTTCCCCCTCAGGGTCGATGATGGTGACTGGGGAGTAGGACATCAACTCTCCGGTTGAGAATTGTGCCTGAAAGGCCGTTACGGACGGCGACTCAAGCAGCGTATAGTTCATACCGTGGGCAAATGCGGCGATCACAGTTGCGAAAAGCAGCCCTGTTACGACAGAAGCCGCAACAGAGCATTGTTTCCCAATAGACATCAATCGACCTCAAAGACCAGGACAGACCGCATGACATGCTGATCGTAATCGTCAGTGGGCTCATTGGATACGTGTTGCACCCTGACCATCCAGATACCGGGATGCGTGATTTTAACCTTTGCAAGCCCCTCACCGTAAGGTTCTGTGGCATAGGCGTAAGTATTCTCCAGATCACTAAATCCATCATATGTTGCCAAGACAATCTCAGGGGAAAAAGGTTTGCCCTTGAACAGGAATTTGAGTTCCAGGTCATCGCCGATCCTGATCTGCATCGGATTGGAAAGGGGAATGATTTCCAAATCCTGACCGATTGCCCTGCCGTAGCTGTCGTCGTCCTTGCCGACCGTGACCAAAGCTTTGCTGAATTTCTCGTATTTCCCGCTCTTGATAACGCCTTTCAGCCCTTTTTTCGAGGCCTGTTTCCACCCCTTGGTTGTCTTTGTCCAGATCATGCCTTTCCTGTGACCAGCCAGAATGAGAGTCCCGCTGTGTTTCGTCGGAAAAGAACCATCCAGAGTCAGCAGCTTTTCATTGGGTACGAGTTCGACCTTGGAAGTTTTGCCGTCCAAAGTAGCGACCACATCGACCTGCTCAAGTGGTTCCATTTCTTCACTCACCATGAAAAGATGAGCGGAAACTATACTGAACGGAACAGTTGCCTGCGTCCCGACGTGCAGTTTCACGGGCTTGATAATGAATTCATGGGATTGCGCCGTAACAGGAAAAAGGGTCAAGGCCGCAGCGAACAAAAACATTTTCGCAGAGAATTTCATGGCACCTCCAGTGCATAAAAAATATCTATTCGGTATCTATGGTTGTTACGAATTATAAATTAGTATGTCAATACGGTTTAAGAAAATAAATTACTTAAACTTAAATTGCAGGAAATTATTTTGGTACACGGAAAAAGAAGGCTATTTTTTTTAAAAACGGACAACAAGAGAAAAAGGATAACAGGCGTAACTCTGGCGAATTGCCCGACAACGCAGCCGGTTGAAATTCCTGCCAAACAAAGCAAGCGGATAGATGGCAACACGTCCTGATGCAATCTTCACCATTTTCCGATACAATGGGCTGAAACCACTACAAAAACATCATGACACACGATACATACACATCCACTGACCGCTTTGAAGAGCTGGACCTCATTGATCTTGATGAGGTGTTTGATCTTCTGGAAATATACTGCCGCACAATGCTTCCTGACCTTGAAGCGTGCATGGTCTTTCTTTCCCGTATCTTAAAAGACCAACAGGCATCACACCATCCGAAGACCCGCAGTTGGTTGGAACTACTGGTCCGAAAAGCCGTTGCCCTCGGTCCGCTCGACCGGAATGTCCTCGGACTTGCCAGTAAACTGACACACGCCCCGAACATCGTGGAACTCAAGGAAAAACTTGACCGATTCAATGTAGACCCGACCATGCTCGACATGCGCTCGGTCATGAATAACGAATCTTCCATGCGCAAGAAACGCGCCTGGCTGGAAGAAACCCTGAAAACCACACCCGGCCACATCATCGCCGCGTCCCAACTCCTGCTGCTGGACTATTATCAGGGCATTGAACGCGGCACATGGATCGACCTGCTCACGGTCCCGAAATTCGCGGAACAGGCATGGAACGCCCGGCTCTTCCTCCACTACGCCGGGCTTGGTATCGTGGACAAAGCAATGATGCTCTGGCCATTCATCGCCGCTGGTCAACTCTGCGAAATCCAGCTCAACCTCGCTGCCGAACTGTTTGTCAAATCAGGCGACACGGAACAGGCCATCGTCCTGTACAAGGAATCGCTCAAGCTCGACCCGCACCAAATGCCTGTCCGCCACCGTATCGCGGAACTGGAAAACCAGACCAAGGTGAACCGCGCCCTGCTCTCGCTAAAAAACGTCTGTATCTGCCTGTATTCATGGAACAAGGCAGACGACCTTGAAAGGACCCTTGCCAGCCTCGCAAAGACCGACATCGGCACGGCAAAAATCCGGGTGCTGCTCAACGGCTGCACGGACAACAGCGCGAAGGTGGTCGCAACCGCAAAAAAGCTGTTCCCGAATAACGATTTTGAGGCAGTCCCCCTGCTCGTAAACGTGGGCGCACCTGCGGCCCGGAACTGGCTCGGCAACCTGCCCGAAGTCCGCGCCTCCGAGTTCGTGGCGTATATAGATGATGATGTGGAGTTGCCTGCCGACTGGCTGGCCCATTTCCTGACGGTGATGAAGGATAATCCGAAAACTGCGGTGGTCGGCTGCAAGGTGGTTTTCGGCAGTAATCAGAAGATGATCCAATACCTTCACCGGGTCTTCTCAATTGCCGCCCCCGGCATGATCAAGCTCACAGAATCAACGCAAATTTCTTTATATGACTACGGCCAATATGATTACGTCTGTTCCACGGACACCGTCATGGGCTGCTGCCATCTCCTGCGCATGGCCCACATGCCGGATGGCCCGCAGTTTGACCTGCGCTATTCTCCGTCCCAAGTGGACGACGTGGCCCACGACCTCGCCCTGCGCGTGGCTGGCTTTGATGTCCATTACTGCGGCCTGATCACCTGCATCCACCACCAAAACACCGGCGGCGGCTTCAAACGCAAAATGACCAAGGCCCAACTCGGTCAGGTGCTTGGAAACGACATGAAATTCTACTATTACTTCATAGAAAAGCTGGAACGGATTCGGGAATTGATGAGGAAATCAAATTAAAAAAAGGGACTATACCAGATAACTCCTCTAGGTAGTCGTCAGAACATCCCAAAGAACTCTCCAAACAACTGCCTTGTAACAACGGCTCCGAGTGGTTCGAATGCGAGGCGCGTGGAAAAGGCAGGACCGAAGCGTATTCTTATACGTGAGAGTCTGGCTTTTCCACAGCAACGGAGCAATCGGGCCTCTTGGAGCAGTTAACACTTGCCAAGTGTATATATATGCGCTAAGTACCCCCGACTTCAAATTCACACATCCTGCCCATAACTCCGGGTGGTCTGTATCGGTACAGACTCCTTAATGGACCGCAGGATGGACGAAAAACCCAGGAGATTATCATGGCTTATGTTACTATGAAGCAGATGCTAGAGACAGGTGTTCACTTCGGCCACCAAACCCGCCGCTGGAATCCCAAAATGCGTCCCT
>JAFLJW010000384.1 GCA_022712815.1 Pseudodesulfovibrio sp.
CTTCGATTACCTTGTCGCTGTAGACCATGTAGATGATGACGTTTCTTTTCTGATCAAAAAAGCGAACAACTTGCAGAGATTTGAAGATGAGCGAGGTGCCCTTCTTGAACACGCGCTTGCCTTCTTCGTCTCCATTCCTGATGTCTTCAGGAACGGTGATCGGGCCGGTGCAGATACACTCGATGGAGGCATCCGAGGTGTCCTCTGCCACGCCGATCATGCCTTTGATTCCGCCCTTGCGCGCCCGGCTCAGATAGCAGGTCACCCCTTCAATATCGGGGTCTTCAAAGGCTTCCACCACAATGTCATCATCGCGGGAGAACATGTGGAACACGGTGTCCACGGTTCCGATGACCTCAGAGGCAACAGCCGATGGCACCGCAACACAGAGCACAAGCGCGAACACGAGAGCGCGGGAATATCGCCCAAAGAATGACCGCTGTTTTTTCTTGAGAAAGTTTGGAGATTTCATGAATCCCTGTTTAGCAAGGGCTGGAGAGGATTGCAAGCGGAGGGCAAGCTTGCAGTGGCCGATTCAGCCATGTCGTGCAATTCCAGTTCTTCATTCTCCGGCGTGTTGGTGCTGTTACACCCGGATGCGGTTTTGTCTTTTGGCGTACGATTGATTTTGCACTACCGCTTCAGTGAAACCAGTCGTTGCCTCCGGCAAAATTAGCCGATGATCCTTGACTTTCGCTTGATTAACAGTGAGAAAATAGCATGACCATTATCACTGGAGCATTCGACGTCTTGGGGAAATCCTATGAAGCGGGAACCAATGCGGGATTGCTGTCGGCCATTGCCCGAAGTGCCGAGGAACTGACCTCCGGCAAAGGGTGGCCCGAGGGTGTCAATGACTTGCTTGAAGCGTTGGGGCGCGTCACGGGTGTCAGCCGAGTGTGGATATTCCAGACAATGGCCCTGACTGAAACTCACCTTACCCAGAATTATACTTTCGAGTGGGCTGCCGCGCCGAAATACAAGCAGATAGGGATGTCCATGTTCAGCATGTTCACCAACCCCATTGATCGTCCGGCATACCGGAGCCTGATTGAGAGCCGGTTGCGTGGCGAATGGCAGAAGGTGCTCCTGAGCCAGCTGGGACCGGGATGGTTTCGTGACGAGCTGGACGTGCAGAAAATCAAATCCATGCTGACGCTTCCGGTGATGGTCGAAAACCAGTGGTGGGGTACCCTCGGATTTGATGACTGCGAACGGGAATATGACTGGTCCGACGTGGAGATTTCCCTGCTCAGGACTGCGGGGTATCTTATTTCCAATGCGGTGCTGCACGACAGGTTGAGTGCCAACCACAAACAGTTCGAGATTCTCAAGCGGCTTACCGACAGCAGTGTCTGGGAGTTTGATTTCAACACCGGCCAGTTCTGGTGTTCGCCGGAAATGGTGAATACTGTTCCGGGCCTTACGGAAAACCTGCGGTTTTCATTGCATGGAGCGTTGCGACAGGTGCATCCCAATGATCGTCACTCGCTCCTGGCCGCCGTCAAGAGCTATGTTGCGATGAGCAAGGGGATATTTCGGCACGATCTCAGACTGCTTACGGACTGCGGCGGCCTCCGCTGGGTGGAGCTCATCGGTTCCCTCAGGCGCAACAGCGAAGGAAGGCCTGAGCAGTTCGCAGGTATTGCCGTCGATATTCGTGTGCGAAAGCAGGAAGAGGAACGGTTGCGGGAAGAGGCGGTTACCGATCCGTTGACCGGCATCATGAACCGTCGCATGTTTGAACGCAAGTTGCAGGATCAGATTGACTTGTCCCTGGGCAGCGGTGCCTCATTCGTCATTATCCTTTTTGACATTGACCGCTTCAAGGACCTTAACGATACGTATGGGCACCATGTCGGAGACCTGGTGCTGTGTTATTTCTCGGACACCTGTGCCAACGTGTTGCGTAAGCAGGATGTTTTCGCCCGTATAGGTGGCGATGAATTCGCTGTTATTTTCCCGGACGTGGACTCGGACATAGCCCAAAGAGTTGGGGAGCGTATTCGGCGAGACATATCCTCAGCGCCTTACGAAATCGAGGGGGAAAGCATCAAGTTGACCATCAGCGGAGGTTTGGCCCTTCACCAAGGTGGTCTGACGACCCCGGCCAAGCTCCTTGAGCGCGCGGACATCGCCTTGTATTCCGCAAAACGTTCCGGACGTGACTGCCTTGTTTCGACTTCGGATATCGAGTGCATGTCTTCATTCGGTTAGGGTGTGCCACCCGCATATCTTCATTTTGTTCGGTAAACGCTCCAAACCAGTAGTACAAAGGTCATTAATTGGCCTTTCATACCTCTCGACGAACCGCCCCCCTCCATGCTAGAAAAATTGCAAAAAAGAAGGGGGCTTTCCGGTTTCTTTCTTTTTCCCCGCCCGGCTACCCTGATCACGTTGGTCAAGGCCATTTCCCACCGGGCGGTTTTTTTACAGGTTTATTCATGGGAGGTTTTTCATATGGACAAGTATTCCAAGCAATCTTTGCAGGTCGCCAAGGAAGTGGTGATCAAGTTCATCGAAATCGGACGCATATCCCCCAGTAATTTCGGGCAGAATTTCGATGTCATTTACAAGGACATCATGCGGACCATCACTGGTGAGACTGCCGGGGACGGCTCCCGCGAAGCCGAGTTGGCTGATCTGGCCGCTGAATCCGCCGAGACCGGTGCCGAAGCAAAGCAGGATAAATAGATGGCCAAGCCTGAGTGTGCATCCGCAACAGGCGCAGAGACTCACGCCGAGCACGGCAGGCGCGTAGCCGACATGTTCGGGCGTATTGCCGGGTGGTATGATTTTCTTAACCATTCATTGTCCGGGGGGCAGGATATCTACTGGCGGTATCGGCTGGCCAAGGCCGCACGCCCGGAAAAGGGTGGTACGGTCCTTGATCTGGCCGCTGGGACCATGGACGTATCCGTGGAATTGTTGCGTCAGTATCCTGAGTGCAAAGTCGCTGCCCTTGATTTCGCGCTGCCCATGCTCACCACGGGCAAAACAAAAAAGTTAAAGAAAGGCCGGGAGGACAGGATTTTTCCGGTTCAGGCCGATGGGCGTGCGCTGCCTCTGCCTAATGAGTGCATGAGTGCGGCGACCATCTCGTTTGGCATCCGTAATATCCTGCCGCGTGAGGATGCCTACAGGGAATTTTTCCGGGTGCTCAAGCCGGGTTCACGGCTGTGCATTCTGGAATTCGGCACCGGCTCCAAGCGGGTGTGGAAAGGGCTGTACAATTTTTATCTCGACAAGATGCTGCCGTTCATCGGCGACCGAATTTCCGGCGATCCCGGCGCGTATCGCTATCTGGCCGAGACGATCAAGACCTTTCCGGACGAACGGGCATTGGCTCAGGAACTGGTGGACGCTGGCTTTGAGCGGGTCTACCATGTCCCGATGATGTCCGGCATCGTTTACCTGCACGTGAGCGAGAAGCCCGCGAAAAAATCGCGTGTGGTCGTGGCTCCCAAGAAGAAAGCCACCCCGAAAAAGGCGACCTCAAAGAAATTGACTGTGAAAGGTGTGGAAAAGACTTCGGTAAAAAAGAATTGAAGTGAATTCGAGTACGTATGAAGAAGGCTGGCGAGAAAGGTTCGAGTGCAAGGCGGAAGGTGTGAAGTAACCGCAGGCGTAGCAACGCTACGTTGAGGATTGCTTTGCACCTGACAACGCAGTAATCGGGCCTTTATCGACAGCCTGACCGTTAAAAGATCAAAGAACGACCAAAAGAAATAACGAGCAGCCCCAAGATTATCGCCGCAAGTCCGATGAACCGCAGGAATTTGG
Organism: Pseudodesulfovibrio sp.; assembly: GCA_022712815.1. Taxonomy (GTDB): domain Bacteria; phylum Desulfobacterota; class Desulfovibrionia; order Desulfovibrionales; family Desulfovibrionaceae; genus Pseudodesulfovibrio. Next base: position 3,784 of record JAFLJW010000384.1, read on the forward strand.
GCGGCTGTTCGGCAAGTTTTATCAGCATGAGCGGCATGCGCTCGGCAAATAGAAAATAGGGAAGGCCCTCAAAAATAATGGCCAACCCGATAGCGGTAAAAAGAAGTGACCAGTCGATGTTCATACCCAGCTTTTAGCCGGGAACAGAGGTTGTGTCCACCTGAAGGGGAAACGGAGAGATACTCATGAACATGATTACGTTTGATCAGCTGAAGAATAAAGAAGACACCATCGCGGTTGTCGGCCTCGGTTACGTGGGGTTGCCTCTGGCTGTGGCCCTTGGCCGTCACTTCAAGGTGGTGGGCATGGACGTGGCAAAAAAGCGTGTTCAGGAACTCAGGAAGAGGATCGACCGTACCAATGAAGTCGATTTCGTGGACGTTGGCGAGGATGTCGATCTTTCATTTTCATCGGACCTCGCCGATCTGGCGACCACACGGGTCATTCTGGTGGCTGTTCCCACACCCATAGATGAATTTCGGTCTCCCGACCTGCGCCCGGTCAAGGCGGCAAGCGCGTCTGTCGGCAAGTACCTCCAGCCCGGCAGTATCGTGGTCTTCGAGTCCACGGTTTTTCCCGGCCTGACCGAAGACATCTGCGTGCCGATCATGGAAGAGCATTCCGGCCTGAAATGCGGCAAGGATTTCTGGGTGGGCTATTCGCCAGAGCGCATCAACCCCGGCGACAAGGTTCACCGGCTGGAAACCATCGTCAAGGTGGTGGCCGGACAGGATCAGGCATCCGGCAAGCTGCTTCAGGACATTTACGGAACCATTGTCGAGGCCGGAACGCATCTGGCGCCCGACATCCGCACGGCAGAGGCGGCCAAGGTCATTGAGAACACTCAGCGTGACTTGAACATCGCGCTCATGAACGAGCTTTCCATGATCTTCGACCGTATGGGCATCGACACCCTGGACGTGCTCGAAGCTGCCGGGACCAAGTGGAACTTCCTGCCCTTCCGTCCGGGACTGGTGGGCGGCCACTGCATCGGCGTGGACCCGTATTACCTGACCTTCAAGGCCGAGGCCATGGGCTTTCACCCGCATGTCATACTGGCTGGCCGGGAGATCAATGACGGCATGGGCAAATTCATTGCCGAGTCCACGGTCAAAAAACTGATCAGGAACGACACAAAGATCAAGGGCGCACGCATCGGAGTACTCGGCCTGACTTTCAAGGAAAATGTGCCGGACCTGAGAAACACCAAGGCCGTGGATATCATCAGCGAATTGCAGGAATACGGCGTTGTGACTCTGGTTCACGATGCCAAGGCCGACCCGGAAGAAGCCATGGCGGAACTGAATGTCGAACTCAGTTCACTGGAAGATTTCCGGGAACTCGATGCCTTGGTTCTGGCTGTGTCGCATGATGAATACAAGGCCATTCCTGTGGCCGAGTTGAAGAGCTGGTTCGTTGATTCGGACAAGGCGTTGATTATTGATGTTAAGGGCTTTTTTGATCGTGAAATTCTGGACTCGGAAAACATCGCGTACTGGCGTTTATAATAAGGAATACGGATGATTATTGTTGCTACCGCCACTTCCAAGGAGATGAAGGCTTCCTTTGGCTTTGCAGATGCACCTGCCGTGGAGCAAGGCGAATCAGTTGAATTCACGTTGAACGGACGCGAGCTGTTGCTGACCGTAACCGGCGTGGGGCTGGTCAATGCGGCCATGGCTGCGGGGAGGCTCCTTGGGCGACCCGGCCTGACCGGAATGGTCAATCTCGGCATTGCCGGTGCTTATGAAGTGATAGAATTTCCCGTGGGCAGCACCTGCTATGTCTGGCGGGAAACCTGGCCCGAATACGGCTTGCTGGATGAAGACGGACGTGTGGACCCCAAGGCCATCGGCTTTGCCCAGGGAAATGTCGGCGGCAACCCTGTATGGGACAAACTCAAGCTTAATCCGACCAAGGATACCGAAAGGATGGGGCTTGAACTGGGCGCAACATGGCTACGTGCATCAAGTACAACCGTGGGCAGCGTGACCGGCACGCCCGAACGATCCGGATGGCTGAAAACTTCTTACGGTGCCGACATCGAAAACATGGAAGGTTTTCCCCTGGCTTTCGGTGCAATGCAGCAAGGATTGCCTTTCCTTGAGGTGCGTACCATCTCGAACCTTGTGGGTTCCCGGTACGCGAAAGAATGGGACCTGAAAGGCGCGTTTAGCGCACTTGGAACGGCCACAGCCGAACTTTTCAAGTAATTCATCGATGCTTGCCTCACAACCCGCAACCTGACATAATATAAAGATATGAATGAACTGCTGATTTATTTTCAACGAGAACTTCCCGGAATCAATGCTTTTCTCGACTCCGAGGCCGACAAGCTTAACGGGCTGGTCAAGGCTGTCGCCAAGCATATCATCGGGTCCGGCGGCAAGCGCATCCGGCCCATGCTGACGCTGCTCATGGCCCGTGCCATGGGCTATGACAAGGACGACTACCACGCCATTGCCTGCTCTCTTGAGCTGCTGCATTCGGCCACGCTCCTGCACGATGATTATCTGGACGATGCCGAAATACGACGCGGCAAGGCTGCATCGCATCTTGTCTTCGGACGCACCGAGACCATTCTGGCTGGTGACGTCTTGCTGGCATTGGCCAACGAGATGGGGGCGCGCTACGGCAATGCCCGTCTTTCCTGGCTGCTTGCCAAGGGCATCATGGAGACGGCGGTTGGCGAGATCGAGGAGATCGAGTTTTCCAAGAATCCGTCACTGGACCGGGATACCTACATGGAGATCATCATCGGCAAGACGGCGCGGCTCATCGAGTGCGCCTGTCGATGCGGTGTGACTCTGGCTGGAGGTACTCAGGAGCAGGAAGACGCAGCTGGTGAATACGGCCTGAACCTCGGCATCGCCTTTCAGTTGGTGGATGATGCCCTTGATTACGCCTCCCCGACCTCCGAGACCGGCAAGCCTGAGGGCGGCGATCTCAAAGAGGGCAAGGTGACCTTGCCGCTGATTCTTCTCATGGAGGATGGCGACGAGGCCGGGAGCGAAGCCTTTCTTGAGGCTCTCAAGGATTGTTCCCTGACCGGAGACCAGTGCGAGGCCATACTCGGTCAGGTGCGCGAGGGACGGTATTCTGAAAAGACCCGTGACGAAGCCGCCGCCTATGTGGAGAAAGCCAAGTCTTGCCTTGCCGGATTCGCCCCAAGCGAAGAACTGACGATACTCGGGCAGGCCGCTGATTTCGTGCTGACCAGAACCAAGTAATTTCAGGCCGTCCCGATCATTCGGGACGGCCTCTTTATCTTTTATGAAATAAAGCGAGGTTGCTCAAAGGCGCGCGAGTGCGAAGTGGCAGGCCCAAGGAAACCGCAGATGTAGTTTGGCTATGTCACGGATTGCTTTGGACATGACAGCGCAGCAATCGTGTGGTTTTAGCAACTGGCAAGGAGAATCCATATGCTGTGCCGTGTCATTGTCGGGCTGAAGTCGAATGTCCGTGACGTGGTGGGCGAAAAATTCGCCCGCAAGATCAAGAGCGAACTCCATATGGATGTGGGCGATGTCCGTATCGTCAATGTCTTCACTTTGGAGGGGCTTTCCGAGGAACAGGTGGGGCTGGCTCTGGAGCGTGCCGCCCTGCATGACCCTGTATTGCATGAAATCTCTTTGGAACCGCTGGCGCGTGATTTCGACTGGATTCTGGAGGTCGGATTCCGACCCGGCGTTACCGACAACGAGGGGCGGACCGCTCAGGAGACGCTTGGCGTGGTACTCGGCCTATCCGGGAAAGAGCTTGAACCCGTCAAGGTTTATACTTCCAAGCAATACCTGATCACCGCCGACATGGACGAAACAGGCATTCAGCATATTGGCAGGGACCTGCTCGCCAACGAACTCATCCAGCGGTTCGAGTACAAGTCCGCCACCACCTGGGCCACAGACCCCGGTTTCGAGGCCCGGGCCGCCCGTGTCACCGGCCAGTCCTGTGACGAGGTGGCGATCATCCCGCTGTCCACCATGTCCGATCAGGAGATGATGGACTTTTCCCGCGCCAACACTCTGGCCCTGTCCCTGCGTGAGATGCATGACATCCGCGCCTACTATGCCGACCCGGCTGTGAAGACCGAGCGCGAGACCATGGGCATGCCTGCCGAGCCGACCGATGCCGAGATCGAGGTTCTGGCGCAGACCTGGTCCGAGCACTGCAAGCACAAGATTTTCAGCGCAAAGATACGATACGAGGACAAGGAAACCGGCAAGATCAGCGAGTATTCCAGCCTGTACAAGACGTTCATTCAAGGCTCCACCAAGATTTTACGCGAGCGCAACGCTGAGTCCGGTCCCTTTGGCGATTACTGCCTGTCCGTGTTCAAGGACAACGCGGGTGTCATCGCCTTTTCCGAAACCATCAATATCTGCGTGAAGATGGAGACCCATAACTCTCCGTCCGCTCTGGACCCTTACGGCGGAGCATTGACCGGCATCGTGGGTGTCAACCGCGACCCCATGGGAACCGGTATTGGCGCGAACCTGCTTTGCAATACCGATGTTTTTTGCTTTGCCTCTCCGTTTTACGAGGGCGATCTTCCGCCGCGTTTGCTGCATCCCCGCCGCGTCTTTGAAGGCGTGCGCGAGGGCGTTGAACATGGCGGCAACAAGTCTGGTATCCCGACGGTCAACGGCTCCATCGTCTTTGATGAGCGATACCTCGGCAAGCCGCTGGTCTATTGCGGCACCATCGGCACCATGCCGGTCATGGTCGCTGGTCGTCCCTCCCATGAAAAGGAAGCGCTGGCCGGTGATTTCATTGTCATGTCCGGCGGTCGCATTGGCGCGGACGGTATCCATGGCGCGACTTTTTCATCCGAAGAATTGCATGAGGGCAGCCCGGCAACAGCGGTTCAGATCGGCGATCCGATCACCCAGCGCAAGATGTATGATTTCCTCATGCGCGCCCGTGATCTGGGCCTGTACAATGCCATCACCGACAACGGCGCGGGCGGCCTGTCCTCATCGGTCGGCGAAATGGCCGAGGATTCCGGCGGATTCGACATGGACCTTGCCAAGGCCCCGCTCAAATATGACGGATTGAAACCATGGGAAATCCTCATTTCCGAGGCCCAGGAACGGATGACCATGGCTGTTCCTGCAAAAAACCTGGACAAGTTCATGGCCCTGTCTGTCGAGATGGGCGTTGAGTCCACCGTGCTCGGCACCTATACGGATTCCGGCAAATACCTGGTTCGCTACGGTGACAAGATGGTCACCTGTCTCGATATGGAATTCCTGCACAACGGCGTGCCACAGATGGAGCTTGAGGCCGTCTGGGAACGCCCTCGCATCAAGGAAGATGAAACCCCGGTCCCGGCGGATCAGGGAAGCCTTCTCAAGGATATGCTTGGTCGTCTGAATATATGTTCCAAGGAATACGTGGTGCGCCAGTACGATCACGAGGTTCAGGGGCGCAGTGCGGTCAAACCAATGGTCGGCGTCAAGGGTGATGGCCCGTCCGATGCGGGTGTTATCCGCCCTGAACTGGACAGCGACAAGGGCCTTGTCATCTCGCACGGTATCTGTCCTCAATATTCCGACATTGATTCATACTGGATGATGGCCAATGCCATTGATGAGGCTATTCGTAACGCTGTGGCCGTGGGTGGCGATGTCCGCTACATGGCCGGTTGCGACAACTTCTGCTGGTGCGATCCGGTCCAGTCCGAGACCACGCCTGACGGACAGTACAAGCTGGCCCAGCTCGTGCGTGCCAATCTGGCTCTGTATCATTACTGCCTCGGTTTCGGCGTTCCCTGCGTGTCCGGCAAGGACTCCATGAAGAACGACTACAAGGGCGGCGGACAGAAGATTTCCATTCCTCCGACCGTGCTGTTTTCAGTCATCGGCGTCATTCCGGATGTGAACAAATGCATCACGTCCGATTTCAAGAAAGCAGGCGACCTGATCTACGTGCTTGGCCTGACCAAACCGGAACTCGGCGGTTCCGAAATTGCCGCGCAACTCAGGTTTTCAAACCCCCATGTGCCACAGGTCGATCTGCTCAGTGCCAAGGCTCGCTACGAAGCGATGTTTGCGGCAACTCAGGACGGGCTGGTCAACGCGTGTCACGACTGCTCCGATGGCGGTCTTGGTGTGGCTCTGGCCGAAATGTGCATCGGCGGACGGCTGGGCGCAAACGTGAATCTGTCCGAAGTTCCGGCTCTTGGTGACTTGAATCTCACCGGGTTGTTGTATTCCGAGTCGGCCAGCCGCCTGATTGTCTCGGTCCCTGCGGCCAAAAGAGATGCTTTTGAAGCGAAATTCAGTGGACAGATATTCGGATGTCTCGGCGAAGTATCCGATTCATCTAAACTTATTGTCAAGAATGACGATAAGATTGTTCTGGCTGAAGACGTTCAGGGGTTGGCGGCTGCCTTCAAGGCAACGCTTGATTGGTAAAAAGCAGTGCTGGAAAGTAAAAAAAGAGCAACTACTTTACCTGATTGAAAAAACCATCTATAGCCGAGAAAAGGTGTAAATAGATGGATGGTTCCATCTGTTTGATGATCATCGACATGTTCACGGGGGTTGGTACATGCTATTCAAAACGGTTTGGTCCAAGGGCTGCCTGGTCTTTTTCGTGGCGGCCTTTTTTGTTGTCATTGGCATGGCAAACACGGCTCGAACGAACTCTGGGCAGTTCGTCGGGACTGAGGCTTGCGCCGAATGTCATGACGTAGAGTACGATAATTACAAGAAATTTTCAAAAAAAGCGCATTCGGGGGATTCCGTCAAGGTCATGGCCGCAAACCTGAGCAAGAAAGAACTGGAAGACTGTTATACCTGTCACATGACCGGTTTCGGCAAGCCGGGCGGTTTCGTCAGTTTTGATGAAACCCCTGATATGGCCGATGCGGGCTGTGAGACCTGTCATGGTCCTGGTTATGACCACGTCGAAGCTGGCGGGGACTCGGACCTGATCAAGGGAGATCTGGAGATATCCGATTGTGAGACCTGTCATAACCCTGAAAGGGTTGCCGCGTTTGACTTCAAGCCGCTGATGTATGGCGGGGCGCACTAAAAAAGGGGACTCACATGGATATTATAAAACAGTCTCTGGGTGTCAAAGTCATTCTCCTGTCATCGCTGTTAACCATCACCGCATTCACAGGGCTTTTCTTCTACAATTCGTATGTGACCAGAAGCCATACCTTGCACGAGGTTGAGCTGGCCGCCAAACAGGTTGGCGACATGCTGTACATGGCCATCGAAGAACCCATGGCCGTTGGTGATAATGAGGGGACGGCGCATAAGTTTTCGCAGATGGCTAAAAGGTATAAAACCATTACGGCCTACCTGACTGACTACAAGGGTGAAATAACCTATTCCACTGATCCCAAGGCCATCCGTAAGGACATATTCAAAGTCCGCCCGGAGGAAGCTGATCTGGTCAGGGAAAGCCTGACAGTCAGCCAGATCAAGGGCAGCCTGATGAATCATGGTGGCAACAGCACCTTTGCGGAAGTCAAGACCATCAATAATGGCCCCGCCTGTCATCACTGTCATGGCAAGTCCAGGAAAATCCTGGGCACCATGCTCATCGAAGTCGATGTCAACCGCCAGTTCGATGTCTTGAAGGCCAGTCAGGTCAAGTCCGCAGGTATCTCCGTGTTCGGAGTCATTGCCCTGCTGACCGCCCTGATCATCTTCATGCGCAGTTCCGTGGTCAACCGGATCACGAGCATCGCCGCCACCACCGAAGAGGTGAGCAAGGGCGATCTGAATGCGAAGTTCACGGTCTCTGGTTCTGATGAACTCGGCAACCTCTCCCGTTATCTCGGCGAGATGGTGGACCAGATCAAGGACCAGCTCCAATACAACAGAAGTGTCCTCGAAGGTATTGTGGTGCCTCTGTTTGTCACCGATGCCGAGGGCTATCTCCAATTTGTCAATCCGCCGCTTCTTGATATCCTGGCAATGACCGAGGATGAAGTCAAAGGACGCACGGCCCGTTCGGTTTTCGGTAGTGATAACGAGGATTGCAATATTACTGAAGTAATGACCAGTGGCCTGTCCAGCTCTGGTGATTTCCACCATACCCGGAGTACCGACAAAGCCGTCTTCCCCCTCCATTTCGAGACTTCGCCTCTGAAAGATGCCGAAGGTGATACCGTGGGCGGCATCTGCGTCCTGGTCGATCTCACTCGTGAGGAGCAGGACAAGAAGGATATCGAAGCCCAGAGGCAGAACCTGCTGGTGGTCGCCAACGATGTCACCGAGGTTGCCAACAAGCTCAACGAGGCATCTGACGTCCTGTCCGACCAGATGAATAATCTGGCTCGTGGAGTTGACACCACAGCCGATCAGACCAGCCAGGTCGCCACGGCCATGGAAGAAATGAATGCCACGGTCCTTGAGGTCGCCAAAAACGCTTCAGAGACTGCGGATGCATCCAACCGGGCCAATCAGGTTGCCGCCGATGGCGGTGTCGTGGTCGGCAAGACCGTGGATGAGATCAACGCGGTGGCAGAGATCACCGAGAATCTGGCAGACACGCTGGGCGCACTGTCCAGCCGGGCTGAAAATATCGGTACGGTCATGGCTGTCATTAATGATATCGCCGATCAGACCAACCTGCTGGCCCTTAACGCAGCCATTGAAGCGGCACGAGCCGGAGAAGCTGGTCGCGGATTCGCGGTTGTTGCGGACGAAGTCCGTAAACTGGCCGAGAAGACCATGACCGCCACCAAGGAAGTTGAGGGAGCCGTCTTGCTCATTCAGCAATCCAACGCCGATGTTGCCCGTGAGATGGACTCCGCCAAAAAACGCGTGGTCAATACCTCTGAGATGGCTCAGCAGGCAGGTGGCGTACTGGATCAGGTCGTGGATCACTCCAACACCATTGCAGACATGGTGCGAGGCATTGCCACGGCAGCGGAGGAGCAGTCCGCAACATCTGATGAGATCAACACCAGTGTGACGCATATCAACGAGTTGTCACAGGAAGTGCTGGCAGGTATTCGGGAATCCAACAGGGAAGTCCAGAATGTGTCGGAAATGGCACAGCACCTGTCGGAATTGGTCTCCAAGTTCCGTAACTAGAGAATAAACGCCTTCATGCAAGCGGTCCGGTTCCAATACCGGGCCGCTTTTTTTTTGCTCTTTGCTGGGGAACAGAATTGTGTCCTGAAAAAGACATCTGTTTTTAACAGTTTTCCCTGCGGGTTGGTCTAATTTGTTTTATTTGCGGCAAATCGAAATCTGAGCTAGGAAAATCACTAATAGATGAAGGGGTTCAAAAAAAGTTTCTTGACATCTACAGATAAAGGAAATAGTAATTATTATTAATAATAAGTTGTGGAGGCTGGTTTATGACTACCGATCTTGGTTTTCGTCTTTCCAAACAGCGGAAAGTAATTCTTGAAGAGTTGAAGAAAGTAAAGAGTCATCCCACGGCGGATGAGGTGTACGATATGGTCCGCAAGATCATACCACGGATCAGCCTCGGCACCGTGTACAGGAATCTTGAATTTCTCTCTTCCAAGGGGCTCGTGCTGAAGCTGGGTGCCCCGGGCGCACAAAAAAGGTTCGATGGAACTCCTGAACCGCATCCGCATATCCGTTGTGCAGTCTGCACCAGCGTGGCTGATGTCGAGTGTGATATAGAAATCCCGGTGATCCCGGATTCCTGTACCAACGGTTACAAAATCATGACCACCAACGTCGAGTTTGTTGGCATCTGCCCCAGATGTCAGGAAAAACAGCAGTAGTCTGAATATATCTGCTCACTGAGTCGTTTCGGGCCAGGCAATATTGCATTGCCTGGCCCTTTTTTTGGATCATCCGGGTTGAGCGTACTTCTCCCAAAAGGTTGTCTCACGGAATTGTCTCTCTATCTTCAGTGAATCTGAAGATGGAAAGAGCAGAAAAGAGGGAAGAAAAGGCAAGTGCAGGCGAGATCGAGGGAGCCCCGAGCACATCGCAAAAAAAGCGAGTTTTGGTTACCTTTGTTTGGTTTGGTGCAAAAGTGACTCGCTCCCGGAGGGTGCGAAATTCTCAAATGATTCTTCATCGCCGCCGCAGGTGGCCTTCCATATCTCTTTCTCTTCAAAAAAAAATATGCTTCACCCGGATGGACCGATAAAAAGTATGGATGCTGTCTTGACACTTATCTAAAAATCATTTAGTAATCATTCCTGGGTTTAATCTAACTAGCTAAACTGATACGCTTTTTAAGCTATGCTTGAGGGAATAAAAGTTTGGACTGGAATGAATAATAATACATCCCAGTCGTGCATTTGGTGTATTCTTAGTGTATCTGTGATATGCGTTTAGGCTACTGAGTATATGAATCATGTCCTGTTCATACAAATAGATTAGGAGGAATAGCGATGTCTCTGAAAGGAACAAAAACAGAAAAGAATCTTTTAACCGCCTTTGCAGGTGAGTCCCAGGCCCGTAACCGGTACACGTATTTTGCCAGCAAGGCGAAAAAAGAAGGTTACGTCCAGATTTCCAAAATCTTCGAGGAAACCGCCAACCATGAAAAGGAACACGCCAAACGGCTGTTCAAGTTTCTGGAGGGCGGAGAAGTCGAGGTGACTGCCTCTTTCCCGGCTGGTGTCATCGGCTCCACTTTGGAAAACCTGAAGGAAGGGGCGGCTGGTGAGAAGTTCGAGTACTCCGAGATGTATCCCGAGTTCGCCAAAAGTGCTCGTGAAGAAGGATTTGCCGAGATCGCTGCGGTGTTCGAGAACATCGCTGTGGCCGAGGCCTATCACGAAGAGCGATACAAGGCGTTCATTGAAAACATCGAAGCCGATCGGGTTTTTGTCAAGGAGTCCGAAATCGTTTGGCGTTGCCAGAACTGTGGATACACCCACAAGGGAACCACAGCTCCGGTCAAATGTCCGGCCTGTGACCATCCCCAGGCACATTTCGAGAAAAAAGCTACCAACTGGTAAATCAAGGAGTATACGACATGGCTATCAAGTTAGGCGAAGTCTACAAGTGTGAAGGATGTGGCAACATTGTCATCGCAGTCCATGAAGGCCCCGGCGATCTGGCATGTTGCGATACCCCGATGGTTCTCATGGAAGCGAACACCGTTGACGCAGCCGTTGAAAAGCACGTGCCTGTCATGACAAAAGATGGCGACAAGATCACCGTCAAGGTCGGCTCCGTGGCTCATCCCATGGAAGACAAGCATTACATCGAGTGGATCGAGGTCATGGTCGGCGACACTGTCTTTACCAAAATACTGAAGCCCGGCGATGCTCCCGAAGCCGAGTTCTGTGCCTGCGGTCTGAGCGGCGACATCTCCGTCCGTTCCTACTGTAACCTCCACGGCCTCTGGGCTGCGGAATAAAAGGCCGATAGCGGCTTGATTGCTTCGTTGCTGCGGGAAAGTCAGACCCTCGCGTATTAGGAATACGCTTTGGTCCTGACTTTCCCTTGCACCTCGCACTCAAACCACTCTCGACTCTTATTAGGAAAGAATCGGTAGTGAGTTGATTGCTTGTTGAGGAAGAAAAGTCAGACCCCTGCGCATAAAAATACGCTTTGATCTTGTGTTTTCATCCCTGCCTTGCTCTCAAATCAGTCTTTAATTTTATTGTGGAAGTGGAAAATGGAGCGGCTTTGTCTGCCCTGATTTCCGTTCATGAAGTGGATTTTAACGATGCGAGGTTGTGGAGAAAGGTTCAAGAGCAAGATGAAAGCCACAAAACAATCGCAGGCGCAGTAACACTGGCTTGAGGTTTGGTTTGCGCTTTCCAGTGTGGAAATTGAGCCTTTATTCGCAGCCGGGTACGGAGGTAACCCATGGCCCGTCCTGAAGATATGTGGCAATGCCAGACTGTGAATTGTGGGTATATTTACAACCCGGACAAGGGTGACCGCAGGGGCAAGATCGCCAAGGGAACACTGTTTCAGGACATCCCGGAAGAGTGGCGTTGCCCCATCTGCGGTGGCACGAAAAAATGCTTCAGACCGCTCATGGGGCCCGGTTCCACCAAGGACGATTGTGAGCTTCCGGTGGAGACCGACCCTGCAAAGTTGACAGCCGCCGCCTCTGCTGCGAAAGTGGCAGACAAAAAGGAGACAGATTCCATGCAGAAATATGTTTGTGAGATTTGCGGCTATGTGTACGATCCCAAAGAAGGCGATCCTGACAGCGATATCCCGGCAGGCACCAGTTTTGACGATTTGCCGGACGATTGGACCTGTCCCATTTGCGGTGCGACCAAAGAAAGCTTTGTTCCGGAAGATTAGCAAATAAACCCGAATAGTCGGGCAGGAAGCGCGTTCGATAAAGTCCGCGCTTCTTTTTGATATAACGGTTGATTGACCGTTCAAGGTGGAGAATAAAATGAAACCAGTTGAGATTAAAGACGGAATTTTTTGGATTGGCGTGGTGGACTGGAATTGCCGTAATTTTCATGGCTATTCCAGAGCTCCCATGGGAACCACCTATAACAACTTCTTGATCATGGACGAAAAAGTCACCCTTATCGATACCGTGCCCAAGGAGTTCTGGGGAACCCTCAAATGCAACCTGGCCCAGACGCTTGGGGACAAGAAGATCGACTACTTTGTCATCAACCATCTGGAACCGGATCACGCCGGTTGTCTGGCCTTGGCTGTTGAGAAGTATCGCCCCGAGAAGATTTTCACCTCTCCCATGGGTGAGAAGTCCATGAAAGCCCATTTTCACTATACCGACTGGCCTGTTGAAGTCGTGCCCACCGGCACTGAAATTTCCCTTGGAGAGCGCACTCTTCAGTTTGTCGAGACCCGTATGTTGCACTGGCCCGATGCCATGCTGACTTACTGCCCGCAGGCCAAGGTGGCCTTCACCAATGATGCTTTCGGTCAGAACTGGGCCACCAGCGAACGTTGGGCGGATGAGGTTGATCGGCACACTCTGGAAGAACTGATGAAGTCTTATTTTGCCAACATCCTGCTGCCGTATTCCCCGGTGGTTCTCAAGACCTTGAAGGCTCTGGGCGAGATGAATCTCGACATCGAAACCATTTGCCCGGACCACGGCCTCATGTTCCGTGGCGCTGACGATGTCAAATGGGTGCTCGACAAGTATGTCGAGTTCGCCGAACAGAAGCCGAAGAACAAGGCGGTCATCGTCTATGATACCATGTGGCATTCCACGGAGAAGATGGCGCAGGCCGTTGCTACCGGTCTGGTGGATGAGGGTGTTTCCGTGCGGTTGATGTCCATGAAACATAACCATCATTCCGATGTCATGACCGAGATACACGATGCCGCTGCCGTGATCGTTGGTTCCCCGACCCACAACAACGGAATCCTGCCGATGATGGCTGACATGATGACCTACATGAAGGGCCTCAGGCCGCAGAACAAGATCGGCGCGGCCATCGGTTCCTTTGGTTGGTCCGGCGAATGCGTCAAGGTCCTGAACAAGTGGCTTGAGGATATCGGCATGGAGAATATCGACCCGGTCAAGGTCAAGCATGTACCTACCCATGAAAATTTGAACCAGTGCTACGAACAGGGCAAGGCCATCGCCGTTGCCATCAAGGAAAAACTCGGTTAAGAAGATTCCTTCCCGATGATTCAAGCCCCGTCCGGTATTATCCGGGCGGGGCTTTTACGTGTTCTGGAATGGATAGAGTTTTGCTGGTGAAGTCGCGTTGAAAATCTTTGAGAGAGGGTCAGTCTTTCTTTGTATTCCGGGTCAGGAAGCGATCCAACTGATTGGTGAATTCCTGTTTGTCTTTTGGGCCGATGGGGGCCGGACCGCCGGAAACCATGCCGCCGCTACGCAGTTCTTCCATCAGGTTGCGCATGCGCAGCAGTCCCTTGATATTGTCCTCGGTGTACAGTTCGCCTCTGGGATTGAGGCCGGTGGCTTCCTTGTCCACGATCTTGTCGGCCAGGGGAATATCCGCAGTGATAACCAGGTCGCCGGGCTGAACTAACCGGGCAATCTCGTCATCCGCCACGTCAAATCCAGCCGAGACCCTGATGGTATCGATAAGCGGTGATGGCGGCACTGAAATCACCGCATTGGCAACCAATGTCATTGTGATTTCGCGCCGCAGGGCCGTCTTGAACAAAACTTCCTTGATGATGTTGGGACAGGCGTCCGCATCCACCCATATATGCATTGAGTTCCCGTTGTCTTTTGGTGCTGGTCAGCCTGTTATTATTTCTTTGACCCGACCAACCTGACCGTCTTCAAGCCTCACCTTGATTCCATGCGGATGAGTGGGCGATTTGGTCAGCAATTTACCCACAACCCCTTCGGTGAGTACTCCGCTACGCTGGTCTTTCTTCAATACTATGTTCACCCGCATACCGGGCTTGATGTCTTTACGAGTTCTTCCGTCCACAAAAAATCTCCAAGTATTAAAAGTGCAGAATGACGACAAGTCAGGCTGTTCGCCCTGTAATCCATATCTTCCCCAGTCCGTTTCTTCCACATAAAGGATCATTCCCGTAGGCGGTTGAGAAGCGTTCGAGTGCGAGGCGCAAGCGAAAATCAGGACCGAAGCGTATTCCCATACGTGAGGGTCTGGTTCTTCTACAGTCCCCATCCTGTTTCTTCCACATAAAGGATTATTCCCGTAGGCGGTTGAGAAGTGTTCGAGTGCGAGGCGCAAGCGAAAATCAGGACCGAAGCGTATTCCCATACGTGAGGGTCTGGTTTTCGCGCAGCAACGAAGCAATCGGACGCTTCTCAACCGCCTACTGCCAGGAGCCTTTTTTGAAGCTGAATATGTGGCGGTTTGGGATGATGGCTACCGGGATGAACTCTCCCTGACGGCAGGCCTCCGGGGATGCGCCTGTGGCTTCAAAGACTTTTTCCTTGTAGCGGAGCACACCCACATACGGGATGGTTTTGGACTTGGAGCGGCGAACTTTGCAGATCAGGGATTCGCTGTCGATGCGGTGAAAACGTGCGAGATATGAACCGTCATCTTGTTTGACAATCTGCATCCGGCTTTTGGAAAGGCGGTGATTTCTGTTCAGGGTACGGACTTCGGACTTGGCAAAACGGGAAAAATCAGCGTGTTTACTGGCCAAGTCTTCATCAAGATAGAGAGGGAGATTTTGTCCGGTGATGGGCGTATTGGCGTTGCCGGGTGGAGCCACGGCCACAGCCATGGGGACCTTGGGAGTGGTCGGTTCGGCAGTCATGCTGGTGGATACAAAAAAAGACCCGGTCAGAAACACGGCCAAACAAGCTGAAATGATAAGTTTAAACATAGTGTTGATTCCTCTGCCAGAGCAGTCGGTTGGGCGACAGTGCCGCCCAACCGTTTATACCATAGCTCTACTTGGTCAGGATTTCAACCCTACGATTCAGCTTGCGGCCTTCCTTGGTGGTGTTGTCATACTTGGGAGCCATTTCACCGTAGCCCTTGGCTGTCAGGCGAGAGGCGGGAACGCCATTGGCGATCATCCAGTTCGTGACCGAGTCGGCGCGGCGTACGGACAGTCCCTGGTTGTATGCTTCGGCACCGGTGGAGTCGGTGTGTCCGGCGACTTCAAAGTCAGCGGAGCCTTCTTCCAGAATCATTTTGGCCTGTTCGAGTACGGGAATCATCTCGTCTGTGATCGCGAACTTGTCAAAGCCGAAGTGCAGGCTGAAGGTGATGGTCTCTTTTGCCATGGGCACGACGACTACTGGCAGCGGAGCCGGAGCAGCAGCGGCTTCTTCGTAGAAGACATCTTTGGCGTACTGGTCCATGGCGCCGGGAGCCATCAGGGAAGCGGCATCGGCAACTATAGTGCAGGAAGAAAGTGCGCGGATTTCATCGATGATCATCTGGCCGCGAGCGGTGTCTGCGTAGCTGACGACATGGATGCACAGTTTGTCGCCGTACTTGGAGTACAAGGCCTTGGCCTGTGCGATGGGATCGGCTCCGGTGTTGGAGTTACCATCGGTGAACATGATCAGCGCGGTCTTGCCGGGCAGGCCTGCGATGACCGGGTCAAGATCCATCAAGCCGTTGCCCATGGGGGTGGTGCGGTTGAAAATTGCGTAGTCGGTGCCGACTTTGCTGGCAGCACCTGCGAGGGCGGCTTCACTATACGGCATGGGCTGAGACTCGGCCTGAAAAGGCGCGAACATGAACATGGCGGAATTGTAGTCCAGATTGGGAATGGCCTTGTTCATGGCCTGAACGGTCTCAAGGGCCAGATCGATCTTTTTCTTGCCAAGAGTTGCATGGGTCATGGCCATGGAACCGGATTGGTCAAGAAAAATGATGAAATTGTCAATTTTCTTGACCATCTTTGCATTGGCGGGACCTGCCAGCGCAAAGGAAATGGCCATAATAGCGACAAGGGTCAACAAAAGCAGTTTTTTAGATTGTCTCATGATCTCACTCCTTTAGAGATTGTTTTCAGAGCTTGCCGGGAGTGCGAACGCTCCACGGCTTTTGAATATACGCAAGAGAGCTAGTCGGTGCAAGGGGTCTGGCTAAAAAAGTTATAATAAAATGATGGTATTCCAAATGAAAAACAGGATCCTGTTCAGGTTGCATCTGATGCATGAACACAGTATAAAGAAGCGTTTACGCCTAAAAGGGCGTGATGATTTCCAAGGTATCAAGGAGAGACCATGTATATAGTCACGGGTGGCGCGGGCTTCATAGGCAGTGCCATGGTCTGGAAACTCAACCAGATGGGCATTGACGACATTCTGGTTGTGGATAATCTTTCCACAAGTGAAAAGTGGAGTAATCTGGTTAACTTGCGATATGAAGATTATTTGCATCGCGACCAATTCCTCAAGCTGATTCTTGAAGGGGACGATCCCTTTGAGGCCGAGGCGGTCATTCATATGGGGGCGTGCTCTTCCACCACCGAGCTTGATGCCGACTTTCTCATGGAGAATAATTACCGCTATACGCAGTATGTGTGTCGTTTTTGTCTGGACAATGGTGCCCGTTTCATCAACGCATCCAGTGCGGCCACCTATGGCGATGGCGAGCATGGTTTTAATGACGACCACGCTGGTATCGACAAGCTCAGACCGCTGAACATGTACGGTTATTCCAAGCAGCTTTTTGACCTGTGGGCAAAGCAGGGCGAGATTCTGGACCGTATCGTCAGTCTCAAGTTTTTCAATGTCTTTGGTCCCAATGAGTATCACAAGGACGACATGAAAAGCGTCATCTGCAAGGCCCACAAGCAGATTCTGGAGACCGGGCAGCTCAAGCTTTTCAAGTCCTACCGGGACGAGTATCCCCACGGCGGCCAGAAGCGCGATTTCGTGTACATCAAGGATTGCGTGGATATCATGGCCTGGTTTCTGGAAAACCCGGATGCCAATGGCATTTTCAACATCGGTACGGGAACTGCAAGAACTTGGAATGATTTGGCAAACGCTGTGTTTTTGGCCATGGGCAAGGAGCCCGTTATTGAGTACATTCCGATGCCTGAATCGATTCGTGATAAATATCAATATTTTACTCAGGCCAGTATGGACAAGCTCGTAGCTGCCGGGTGTGATGTCAAAATGACGTCTCTGGAAGACGGTGCAGCCGATTATGTTCAAAATTATCTGGATCAAGACAACCCATTCCTGAAATCCCGTTAGGGGGAGACCTTTTTGAAACACAAGTTGACGCGCATATCGCTGGGAGGAGGGCTGCTCATGGCTCTCATTCTCTGTCTGCCCTGGACGCTCATCGGCAAGACACCGGAGTTGAACAGGGTCAGGAAGTATGTGCCCGACGAACCCATTCAGGTCCCTGAGGACGATGAATGGACCTTTTCCGCTGACCGTGTGGTGGGCGATTATACCAGCGAATATGTCGAGGCTTTCGGCAACTGCACACTGGCCCTTGGCGACGACCAGCTTCGGGCCGACTTTGCCCGCTATTACCAATCGACCGGTTGGGTTTTTCTCAAGGGCAATGTC
>JAFLJW010000124.1 GCA_022712815.1 Pseudodesulfovibrio sp.
ATCATGGCTGCGTCGCCATCCGGTTTGCTCGCCGCGCCGCTCATGGCCTGGGGTGCATATGGCATGGGAGAGTTGCACCTTGCCAAGATGTTGCTGGACGAAGGGGTGGAAAATTTTCTCGGCCTGAATCTCAGGGCGCGAATGGCTCTGGACGATGACCAGCCCAGCCTCGCCATGACAGACCTGATCATGTCGCTTAATCACGAGCCGTTCCAGCCCGCCGTCATCGAGCTGCTGGCGGAGCTGACCTTGGTCAGCACACTGCCGAGTCCGGGCGACAACACGCATATCTGCCTTTACACATGGAACAAACCAGACCTGCTGGGCCGGACCATGGAGAGCCTCGCCGCCACTGATACAGGACAGGCACGGGTGACCATCCTCAATAACGGCACCACGGATTGTTCGCCGGAGGAGATGGAAAAGCGTGTCAGGATGGTCGCACCCAATCTGGCCGTGGATTTCATCCACCTGCCGGTCAATATCGGCGCACCAGCCGCTCGTAACTGGCTGCTTGCGCTGCCAGAAGTGCGGACGGCCAGATATGTGGCCTTTCTTGATGACGATGTGCTGTTGCCCAAACACTGGCTGAAACGGTATCTCCGCACCCTTGAGGCCTTCCCCAAAGCTGTGGCCGTGGGGCCGAAGTGCGTCAACCCCGGCGTGCGAACCATCCAGTATGCATTTCGCTCATTTCAAGAGATCGGGGAGGGCAGAATTCGCTTTACAGCCAATGCCCCCACGCTCATGGATATGGGCCAGTTCGATACGGCCCGCCCCAGCCTGACGGTCATGGGATGCTGTCATCTCCTCCATATGGAGCGCATGAACGAGCTCGGCGTACCGGGCTTTGACATCCGTTTTTCACCATCCCAGGTGGACGATATCGAGCACGACCTGCAAATCTGGAAAGCGGGCGGGCAGGTCGTCTATGACGGAGGTGTTCCGGTCATTCATTTGCAGGATACCGGGAAAGGCAAAATACAGACATCCGCCTCCATCGGTCAGGCCTACGGCAACCATTACAAGATGGAGAGCAAGTTCACGCTGGCCGAGCTTGAGCGCATGGACAAGGCGATGCACACGGCGGACGGTGACCATTTCAGGAAAGCGGTGAATACGGTAATGCCGGTGTTGTCTGGGCCAGCGAATAATTTCTGGAAGATGATCGGGGAGTAAAAAGGCAAAAAAAGACGGCCAGGTAATCCCGGCCGCCTTTTCCATTTCGAGTATCTGTTCGCTCTACTTGAAAGAGCGGGCAAACAGCTCTTCGAGAGCCTTTTTGCCGTTCTCTTCAAGGAAACGGGTACCGGTACCAGTGACGTGCTTGTCGGTGATGACCGGGTTTTCGACTGCGATCCATTCGCCCTTTTCCCACTTGAACCAGCTATTTTTCTTCTGGCCGAAGACGTAGAGGGCCTTGTTGCAAATTTTGGCGAACTCCGCGCCCCAGCCGGTGCCGCCCTTGACTGTGCCGTCGTCCTGAATGGTGCCGACAACAAAGACTTCGTGGCCGGACTCGACCTGATACAGGATGGTCTGGAGTACCTTGCGCATCTTTTCCGCATTGGTGACCTTGCGACCCAGCAGTTTGGAAACATAAGGCAGGCTGACATCTTTTGGGGTCAGCTCCTCATTGGTCAGATAGCGGACGCCGCGGGTGCGGGAAATTTTGTGACCATCGAAAGTATAGTTGACTTCAGCCAGTCCGTACTGTTCAGCCAGACGGCCAAATTCGGACTCGGCACCCTGGGCACCGCCACTGAAGAGAGTGTAGGATTCAAATTTGGACATGTGTTCTCCTTGAATATTGTCTCAAAATTCGGTTTCGGTTCGCGGAATTGTTTTTGTATACTATCAGGTCGCAATAAAAGTCGACCCTTCAGGCAGGTCAAAATAAGGAAATGCGTTGCCCACCCGTTCGAAGCCAGGGAATTTGCCTTTTTTTCACGTGAAAATCCAGCGTCTTTCATCAATATAATGGCTTGAAGCTCCAATCCTGCCTATATTAAGAACGGTCAATTCCTGTTATGACACTGCTGTCAGACGGAGAAAACGTGTTCCCCATGCAAAAAAAACTGACCATCGCCGCAAGAACAATTTTGCCTGCTATGCCGATGTCTTTTTCATCCCGGATGATGTAGCTGTCCAAACCATCTGCCAGACAACCTGCGCAAACGACAACGGCTGGAACGGACAATGGACAAATAATTGCCGCACCGCTTGTCTGCAGATGCCAAATACCGAATCAAGAACCGGTCTTTTGTCAGATTCCGGGAGAGGGGTTGCAGAGACGCCCCCTAAATTTTTTTGCCGGTTTTTCTTGAATATAGTAATTGTTACTGCTATGTAGTGAAGACAATAAAAACAAATATTACCTATAGTGTGGAGTATTTATGCGCTGGAAAAATTTCACGGTCGCAACCAAACTGCTGACTGGATTTGCAATCATTCTTATTTTCTTGGGTGCGATCACAGCCCAAAGCTTCTCAGAATTTAAAACAATGGAAGGCGTTATCAAAGGTGATGCCATTCGCAACCTGCTCAAGCAAAAACTGGTTGATCATCTCGTGTGGATGGAAAAAGTGTCTGTTTTTGCTGCCGACGACTCGATCAAGACCCTGAAAGTTCAAACCGATCCCCATCAATGCGGTTTTGGAAAATGGTACTATGGTTCGGGACACACCGAAGCCGTAAACGCCGTCCCTCAATTGAAGGACATCCTGATCGCAATGGGGCCACTCCATACCGAACTGCACCTGTCGGCCAAGGCGGTTCAGGCAGCCCGAACCAATGGCGGCAATGTCAGAGAGATTTTTATGAATCAGACGCTCCCCGTCCTCGAAAAACTCCAGGATAAATTCGGTGAGCTTGAAAAGGTCATGGATGAGCAGATACTGACAGATGAAGCACTGCTGGGCAAAATCAAGAACACGGAAAGAAATCTTCTCTTTCTTGCCGGAATTGCAATCCTGATCAGCCTTGTTGTTGCCCGATACATCACGCGAGGCATAACCGTCCCACTTAATAAAGCCCTGATTTTTTCAAATGAGGTTGCCAAAGGTAATCTGGACACAGAACTTCCCGTGGACCAGGAGGATGAGATAGGTCAACTCTGCAAGAGTTTGAACTCCATTCCAAAGAGTCTTCGCGAAATTCTTGGTGAAATTGAACTCACCATGAACAAAATGGAAAGAGGGTCTCTCCATGAACGAAGCGATGCAGCAAGATTCGACGGAGCCTTTGCAGAACTCATTGACTGCACCAACCGAATGGCGGACAACCTGCTCAAATATATCGATGCCATGCCTACCCCGGCTCTGACCATCGACCGGAATTTCAAAGTTCTCTACATGAACACGGCGGCAAAGGAAGTGAGCGGTAAAAAGAACTCAGCCGACTACTTGCAACGCCATTGTCATGAATTCTTCAAGACCTCTGATTGCAACACCGACCAATGCGCATGTAACCAGGCCATGCGGAACAACGCCCTCAGATCGTCCGAGGCCGTTGCTCATCCCAATGGATTGGATATGGACATTCAGTATATGGGCATCCCCATCACCGACCAGCATGGCTCCGTGGTCGGCGCGTTCGAGATCATCATCGACCAAACGGCCATCAAGGCCACCATGTACAAAATCGAAAAAATGGCAAGCCAGTCGGCAGACATTTCAAGCGCCCTTGCCTCTTCTGCCGAAGAGCTCTCCGCCCAGGTGGAACAGTCAGCACAGGGAGCTGAACAGCAAAAGGATCGGATAACGGAAGTGGTCACAGCCATGGAGGAGATGAACAGCACCGTCATGGAAATAACCCAAAATGCATCCAGAGCTGCGGAGAATTCCAGTCAGGCCAAGGAAATGGCCGAAAAAGGAGCTAGCGTGGTCAGCCAGGTCATCACAGCTATCAACCAGGTTCAGGAGGTGGCAAACAGTCTGCATGACAACATGGCGGAACTTGGTGATCGAGCCAAAGACATCGGCCAGATAATAAATGTCATCAACGATATTGCCGACCAGACGAACCTCCTTGCCCTCAACGCCGCCATCGAAGCGGCTCGAGCAGGCGAGGCGGGCCGGGGCTTTGCAGTTGTCGCTGATGAGGTGCGCAAACTTGCGGAAAAGACCATGACCGCGACCAACGAGGTCGGCACCGCCATCAAAGCCATTCAAAACGTGAGCCAGAAGAATATCACAGCCACGGAGCAGGCTGTTGATGCCATCGGCATAAGCACGAATCTGGCCAATGAATCAGGCGCGGTCATGAAAGAAATTGTGAACGCTTCCGAAAGTACGGCCAGCATGATACATTCCATAGCCGTAGCCTCGGAAGAGCAATCTGCGGTCTCGGAAGAGATCGCCAGGAACACCGATGATGTCGACCGCATCTCCTCTGAAACTTCGGAAGCCATGAACCAGTCAACCACAGCAGTTCTGGACCTCTCCAGGCTCGCCTCCCAACTTGATAGCCTGATTGAGGAAATACGGCATGCATGAGTCTGGCTCCGCCACGTAAATACAGCCAGTCGATGAGCTGCCGAGTGTTTTTTGCTACTAACGATTCAAGTGAAGTGTAATGGTGATGATTTCACCTTTCAGGCACAGTATCTCCAGAAGAGCAAGTATGACCAGAGCGTGTAGACACGCTCTGGTCTTTCATTTGTTTTATCGACAGAGACTTGCCCCAAGATAAGATTTTCCTGAGAAAGCCACGCCCTGACCGGCTACTCTCATGGGGCAGGGAATTATTTCGAGGACTACAAAAAAACCTGATTGACACCACCCGCCGGGATGCATATCTTGTTTAAGTCGATAATAATTCTTATTCTCATATAGAGAGGTGG
The DNA here is from genome assembly GCA_022712815.1 of Pseudodesulfovibrio sp. GTDB lineage: Bacteria > Desulfobacterota > Desulfovibrionia > Desulfovibrionales > Desulfovibrionaceae > Pseudodesulfovibrio. The sequence goes on from JAFLJW010000124.1 coordinate 4,844, forward strand.
CATTATGTCCATTAAGCAATACCTTCTGCCCTTGTTGGGATTTCTGCTGTTGGTAGTTGGGTTGAGCATGATGGGGAATGCCTCTTCCGGGGAGGCAGTCATGGCTGAGAGCAACACAATTGAAATAGCCACACTTGCGGGCGGCTGTTTTTGGTGCGTGGAATCCGATATGGAAAAGTTGCCGGGCGTCATCAAGGCAGTGTCCGGCTATACGGGCGGCAAGGAAGAAAATCCATCATATGGTCAGGTTTCCAGTGGCGCAACCGGCCACCAGGAGGCGGTGCAGGTCTTTTTTGACCCATCCAGGGTGACTTACGCTCAGGTGCTTGACCATTTCTGGAAGTTCTTTGATCCCACGGATGCTGGCGGTTCTTTTGGCGACCGGGGGGCACAATATACCTCCGGTATTTTTTATCACGACGAGAACCAGCGCACTATTGCCGAGGCTTCCAGAAAGGCTCTCGACGAATCAGGCCGGTACGACAAGCCGGTGGTTACGCCCATCGTCAGGTTCACTGCCTTTTATGATGCCGAGGAGTATCATCAGGATTACTACCAGAAGAATCCGGTGCGGTATAAGACCTACCGTTATTTCTCAGGGCGCGACCGTTTTGTGGAGGAAATATGGGGAGATGAAGCTAAGGCCAAGCCTGCACCCACGTCCGGTGCAGGCAAGTATGGCAAGCCCGATGACGGAATATTGAAGGCGACACTGACTCCCATGCAATACAAGGTCACCCAGAACGAAGGGACCGAGCCGCCTTTCCGCAATGAGTTTTGGGACAACAAGCAGGACGGAATCTATGTGGATATCGTGTCCGGCGAGCCGCTGTTTTCTTCCAAGGACAAGTTCAGGTCCGGTACTGGCTGGCCGAGCTTCACACGGGCGCTGACTCCTGAAAACATCGTGGAAAAGGCGGACAGATCCTTGTTTGCAACCCGCACGGAAATTCGTAGTAAGTACGGAGATTCACATCTTGGACATCTGTTTGATGATGGCCCTCAGCCCACCGGCCTGCGGTATTGCATCAATTCCGCCGCCCTGCGATTCGTCGCCAGTGAATATCTGGAAAAGCAAGGATACGGTGAGTACGCCGAAGTGTTCAAGTAGCCACCCGACTATTCAAACAAGGGGATCCGAACGGACTGAAAGGCTCCTCTTTTTTTTGTGCAAAAAAGTAAGTTCCGCTGATGAAGAGAAGTCCTTTGGCAGTTGCCAATTATTATCATTTTATGTAAGTATATACCTTGCAATCATTACGAATTCGGAAATTTTAACCCTGTGCTGATATGCGCCCACTGGTCTTGATATTTCTCGCCATACTGATTTTCCCAGCCACGATTATGGCTGCGGACGATTTTGTGTATCCCTACGACAACCCCTATCAGGCAACCGTTTACGGCACGCCGCCGGAGTTGGTCCACAAGATAGATAATCCGGTCAAGCCAAAACTCAGGTCCATCCGTATCAAGGGTCGGCAGATGCCGAGCGTTTTTTCATACAGTAGTGAGATGTACTACAGCACGGCCCTGCAAAAAGGTGAAGCCCCGCTCATTTTCATTATTGCCGGGACCGGAGCCGAGCATGATTCCGCCAAGATGACTTTTCTTGTCCGGGTTTTTTATCAGGCCGGATTTCACGTGGTTGCCTTGTCCTCGCCCACGCACATGAATTTCATCATCAGTGTCTCGGAGTTTGCCGCACCGGGCTATGTCCCCCACGATGTCAACGACCTATACCGGGTCATGCTCTGGATCAAGAAAGAGGTGGAAAAGAAGAAAAAAGTCAGTGATTACTATATCACCGGCTACAGTCTTGGGGCCATGCATGCCGCCTTTCTCACCCATACCGATTCCGAACGCGGTGATTTCAATTTCCGCAAGACGCTCATGATCAACCCGCCCGTCAGCCTTTATCATTCCGTAAAACGGCTCGATTCATGGCTGACTCCGGAGAATCTCGGCGACAAAACCCCGGCTGAAGAGATTGAACATTTCGTTGATCTGTTTTCCGACTACTATGAACACGCAGACGTCACCGACCTTGACGATAACTTCCTCTACGAACTGGTCACCCACATCGACCTTGAAGACGAAGACCTGCGCGCGCTCATCGCGGTCGATTTTCGGATGTCGGCCTCGTCCATGATCTTTGCCTCGGATGTCTGCCTCCAAGCCGGGTACGTCGTGCCGCCGGATGATTACCCCCTTGGGTCCGGCACGCCTCTCATGCCCTATGCCGAAGAGGCTTTCGAGGTCAGTTTCGAGGAATACATGGCAGAATTTCTCCTGCCCTACCTGCAACACCTGTATCCTGGCATGGATCGCTATACCATGTTGCAAAAGAGCAGCCTGTACGACATCCGCACCTATCTCAAGGAGACGGACAAAATCGTCCTCATCGGCAACCGGGACGACATAATTCTCAACGAACACGACCTGACCTTTATTGACGGAGTCTTTGGCGACCGGGCCAGATTTTTTCCGACAGGCGGGCATTGCGGCAACCTGATGTTCACCCCGTTTGTCGAGGCCATGCTTGAGATGGTGAAGTCATGACGCGCCAGACGACCATAACCGTCATTCAGGTTAGCCTTCTGATCGCCATGTTGGTGCTTTTGGGAGCATGTGGCGCGGCCACCAGTACAATGATTGACCCGACCCTGAATCTTCCGCCCACAAAATTTCAGACCACGGTTCACCACTGGCCTGAAGCTCGCAAACACGACCTTGATTTCATGGGAATTTACGATCCGTGGGAGCCCATGAACCGGCATATATACAACTTCAACGCCGGGCTGGATGAATATTTCATGCTTCCGATCACCACCGGGTACGAGACCGTGCTGCCTTCTCCGGTGCGCTCGGGTATTTCCAATTTTATTCAGAATGCCAATGAGGTGCCAACGCTGGTAAACTGCCTGCTACAGGGCAAGATGGAAGAAAGTGCCATCACCACTTCGCGGTTCTTCATCAACTCCACTTTCGGCATCGTCGGACTGATGGATCTGGCCTCTAAAAATCCGAGCCTCAAGCTTCAGGATGAGGATTTCGGGCAGACGCTGGGTGTCTGGGGAGTCGGCAACGGGCCGTATTTTGTAATGCCGCTTTTCGGGCCGTCTAATTTGCGTGACACTTTCGGTTTTGGTGGAGATTTCCTGCTTGTCCTGTTGCAGATGAAGTACGCCTACAAAATGCTTGGCGTGAAGCACACCAAGACGCTGGCTTATACAGAACTGGTCATCCGCGCATTGAACAGGCGGTCCAATATTTCCTTCCGCTATCATGAAACCGGTTCACCTTTCGAGTATGAGCTGATCCGTTTCATTTACACAAAGAAACGCGAACTGGATATCCAGCATTAGGGCGTGTCGACAATTATCCGCTTACTCCGTTTGGAAAAATAGACTGTTTACATGATACCAGATTGATTATTTTTTTCATTTCACTTCCGCTTGCTTCTCCCTTCCAACGGGGCTAGCTTGTAGCTAATCAAGGAGAATTCAGTGAAAATCGGTATCCTCGGCGGTAGTTTCAATCCCATCCATTCCGGTCATGTTCGCATGGCCATTGAAACTTTGGAACAGCTTTCCCTTGACCGGGTCGAACTCGTTCCCGCCAAGCAGCCGCCGCATAAAAACGAGGGCGATCTCCTCCCCTTCGAGTTTCGTATGGAACTGGTCAACCGTGCCATTGAGGGTATTCCCGGCCTTGGTTCCAACCCTATTGAAGACCGGCCCGGCCCGTCATTCACCTGTGATACCCTGACCTGTTACCGCACTGAACAGCCTCGGTCCGAGATGTTTTTCATTTTGGGCGCATCGACTTTTCTGGAACTCCCGAAATGGCGGCGTGGTCTTGAAATTCCCGCCTTGGCATCGCTGGCCGTGGTCAACCGCTGGGGGGCCGCTGGCGAGGTGTCCGGATTCATCAAGGACCATTGGCCTGACGCGATTCAGGAAGATGGCGGATTGTGGCGTTTCCCCGAAGGCCACACCATCCAGCTCATCGACATCCCCCGGCTGGACATCAAGGGCGATCTTATTCGTCGCAGATGGCTGAAACGCAGGAG
>JAFLJW010000464.1 GCA_022712815.1 Pseudodesulfovibrio sp.
GAGAGGATGCCCAGAGCAAAGGCAATGTCGGTCGCCATGGGGATGCCCCAGCCGTCAATGGACTCCGTACCCGTATTGAAGGTGACGAAAAGAAGTGCCGGAATGACCATGCCGCCCACGGCAGCGGCCACGGGCATGACGGTCTGACTCAATGAGGACAAGCCGCCCACCAGAATCTCGCGCTTGATCTCAAGCCCGACCACGAAAAAGAAGATCGCCATAAGACCATCATTGATCCACAGAATAGCGGCCTTGGATAGCACCCAGTCGCCGATACCCACGGTGAGCTTGGTTTGCCACAGGGAATGATAGGATGCGGCCCAGGGCGAATTGGCCCAGATCAGGGCAGCTATTGTACAGGCCATCAGGGCGATACCACCTGCGGCTTCCATCCTGAAAAAGGAATCAAAGGAATTCAGCAGATAGTGTATGGGAAGCTGTTTTTCGGCAGGTCGGCTCATTGATATACTTCTCTTGGTTAGAAGGGATAAGATTATACCTATATTCCCAGACCGGACGACCGTCTTCTCTTCCTATTTCGAGACAACGAAAAATATCTATTTCAGCACATACTCGGCCAGTATTTTCTGTATGCCGACAACATCCGTTCCTTTTTTGAGTTCCTTTACGATGGGTTCGCGCAGGCTGGATATCCACAGCTTGAGTTCCGCGTCCATGTCAAAATGGCCGGAGGTCTCCACTGCAAAATGAGTGATCGATTTGTACGGCAGGGAATGATAATCGACCTTCTTGCCGGTCAACCCCTGCTTGTCAACGAGCACGAGACGCTTGTTGGTGAACACGAACATGTCTCGTATGACCTTGTAGGCCATGACCACTGTTTCGCCATTGGCCAGGATCGGTGCGAACTCGGTTTGAATGTCCTCAACGTTAACCTCGGACGCATTGCCCAGAACCTTATCAAGAAATCCCATTCTCATTCTCCAATGTTTCTTCAGTTGCGAGGTTGTCTAGATTCCAGTCAATTTACGCGCCAGAGCGAGAACACGCCCCTTGAGCGGCCCTTTTTTTCCTAGTGCGACCATGGTTTCGACATCCTCGAAAGTGTCCAGATCATCAAGCCTGTCGAGTTCCGTAAACTCGATAGCCATGTCTGCAAACCGGTTGACTGTACGCTGGCAGACATCGCTATCACTCCACTCCATATTCTGAAATACCCGGGGGGCAAAGGAGTTGCGATTAAACCCGATCAAATAGTACCCGCCATCCTCAGCCGGACCGATACACGCCTTGCCCGGTTCAAGGGAATCAAGAGCCGTGGTAAGGATATCCGGGGTCAGTCCGGGAATATCGCTGCCCACGAGAACGGCTCGCTCAAAACCCATGAAAAAGACTTCGCGGAAGGCGTTTTCCATGCGGCGGCCAAGCCCGGCCCCTTTTTGGGCAATGAAACGACAGTCCGTGCCGAGCCACTGGCACATACTTTTTTTCTGATCCTCCGGGGTGTAAAAGGCTATCAGTTCACCACCGGTGGCACAGCTTAGCTCGGCCAGCTTGTCCTCCACCAGAACCTTGTAGAACTCTGCTGCGCCTTCGGGCGTGGACTCCTCGGCCAAACGAGTTTTGACCTCGCCTGGTTCCGGGTACTTGACGAAAAATATAATGCAATTACCCATAGATCACCCGCTCATTTGTCGTCCGGCAGGGAACCATGCGGACGATATTGTGACGCCAGATTCTCAGGTGATGCGCCGAGCCTGTACCTGATGCGGAGCCACCAATTTATCAGGGTACGCCGCAGGATTCCCTCTGACTCCCATCGGCGCGGTAATGTCAGCACCTTACCGCGCACAATGAAAATGGGCAATCCCCTTTGACGAATTCTTTGAAACAACTCGACATCTTCCATAATCGGGATGTCGCTGAATCCGCCCAGTTCACGAAAAGTACTCGCTTGAATGAACTGCGCCTGATCTCCGTAGGGGACGCGCTCCATGCGACTCCGAAGATTGGCACACCATGCTATAATGGCAAGCGAGACTCTGGGCGAATCAATGGACAAGGAAAAAGCCCCGGCCACGGACCTTCCTCTGAGAGCGCGTTTGATGGTAGCCAGCGCACCTTGAGGCAGATCGGTATCAGCGTGGAGGAAGAGCAGAAATTCACCGGAAGCCATAGCCGCTCCCGCGTTCATCTGCCTGCCACGCCCGGATTCGCATTCAATCCCGACAATACCGGAATCTTCCATGGCCGCCAGCGTCAAATGGCCGGGTCCGCCGTCCGCAACAATGATCTCAAACGGTTCGCCTGCGGCTATGCTCACGATCTGCCGGATACGATCATTGATGATACGCGCCTCGTTAAAGACGGGAATCACGATTGACACCAGACCGACGGTTGTCTTTTTCATTCCAGAGGTTGTGTTCTGCACCATGGAAGATTAATAGACGGTTTGCCCGCATTTTAAAAGACCGGAGAAAGAGTATGCTAAAAGGCATAACCGACAATCAGGAAGTGATCAAAGAAATCCTCGACAAGGCCGAGGTACTCTGGCTGGCCATCGTTGACAATGAAGGCCCTTACTCGGTCCCTGTGAATTTCGGCATGGTGAATGGGGTGATCTACATTCATTCCGGCAAAAAAGGTCGCAAGGTTGCGGCATTTGATTCCGGTGCGCCCGTGGCTTTTTCCACCGTGGTGGACCTTGAGGCCAAGACCGGCGACACGGCATGTAGCCAGGGGTACAGATTCCGCTCGATCATGGGGCGCGGCACTCCGCGTCTGGTCACGGACGACAAGAAAAGGATGGCCGGACTGGACGCCATCACCCTGAAACACGTCGGCAAGATGCTTCCGTACAGCAAAAAGGTCCTGACTGTGACCGCTGTGTACGCCATCGACATCCTGACCATCAAAGGGCGCATCAAGGAATAATTCATGATCATCTGTTTTATAGGCGACTCCCTGACACTCGGTTTTGGCGACGAAGCAGCACTGGGCTGGCCCGGGCGCATCACGCAGGCCTTGGCAGGGGAAGGCAAGGAAATCACCAGCTACAATCTGGGTGTCCGCAAGGATACCTCGGTTCGGATGCAGCACAGGTGGCGGACTGAAATCATGCAGCGCAAACTGCCGGACACTCCACTCAAGATCGTGTTCAGCTTTGGCGTGGCCGATGTCTGCAACGGTGTTGGAGGCGAAGAATCCATGACCGCAGGTGTGTCCATGCTCATGCAGGCCAAGACCATGGGCGATGTCCTGATGATCGGGCCAACGCCGATCAATGATCAAGGCAAACGCGAGGAAATCACCACCCTGTCGCGCATGTTCGAGTCCATGTGCAAGCGGCTGGAAATCCCGTTTGTCCCGACCTGCGATCCCATGCACCGCTCTTTCGTCTACGGACAGGCCCTCAATGACGGTGATGGTGTGCATCCCGCAGCGGCTGGTTACGCCGACCTCGCCGACCATATTTTAAAGAATAACGAAGCCCGTAAGTTCTTCGGATTGAAGTAAAGGATATTCAATGCGTTCATTTTCCAGCGACAATAATTCCGGCGCGCACCCGGCCATCATGGAGGCCGTGGTCAAAGCCAATGTGGACCATGTCAAATCTTATGGGGACGATGAAATCTCCATCCATACCGATGAAGTGTTCAAGGAGTTCTTCGGCTCACAGGCCCGGATTCACTACGTGACCACCGGAACCGCAGCCAATGTGCTCGGCATCCGCTCGGTGACGCATACCTACAACTCCGTGATCTGCGCCGAGCAGGCCCATATCAACAACGATGAGTGCGGTGCGCCCGAGGCGTTCGGCGGCATCAAGCTGGTGCCCATCCCGTCCGAGGACGGCAAGCTCTCGCCCGGAGCCATTGCTCCGTATTTGGGCCATATCGGGTTTGTCCACGCCAGCCAGCCCAAAGTCATCTCCATCACCCAACCCACTGAACTTGGCAAGCTCTACTCGCTCAAGGAGATAGAAGACATCGTGGAATTCGCCCACGACCGCGACCTGCTGGTTCATCTGGACGGTGCGCGTCTCGCCAATGCATGCGCCGCGCTTGATTGCTCATTTTTTGACATGACCACCGCGCTCGGCGTGGATCTCCTTTCATTCGGCGGCACCAAGAACGGCTGCCTCATGGGCGAGGCCGTGATTTTCCTGAACCCGGACATCGGCGAAGGATTCCCCTACCTGCGCAAGCAGGCCATGCAACTGGTGTCCAAAATGCGGTTCGTGTCCGCGCAGTTGGAACGATATCTTCAGGACGACCTCTGGCTGGAAAATGCCCGGCACGCAAATGCAATGGCACAGCGGCTGGCAGAAAAAGCCGGAGCCATCAAGGGCGTGACGATCAAGGGGACCGTGGACTGCAACGCCCTGTTCGCGCACATCCCACCGGATGCCACGGAAATCCTGCTAAAAAAATATTATTTCTACGTCTGGGATGAACACGATCACACCGTGCGCTGGATGACCTCATGGGCCACCACCGAGGCCATGGTGGATGAATTTGTCAAGGATATCCGGAAGGCTGTCGAGGCTGTATCATGAAGCGAATCTGCGTCTACCTGGGATCAAGTCCCGGCTTTGATCCGGCATATGCAAAAGCCACCGAGGCTTTGGCCCGAGAATTGGCAGCCCGGAACATCTCCCTTGTCTTTGGCGGCTCCAATGTCGGGCTGATGGGACTCATCGCCAACACCTGCCTTGCGGCAGGCAACGAAGTCATCGGTGTCATTCCCCGGTTGCTGGTGGACAAGGAAATCGTCCACACCGGACTGACCAAACTGCATGTGGTTGAGAGCATGCATGAACGCAAACAGATCATGGCCGACCTGTCCGACGGATTCATCGCCCTGCCCGGCGGCATCGGCACGCTGGAGGAATTCTTTGAGGCCCTTACCTGGAACCAGCTAGGATATCACGCCAAGCCGTGCGGACTGCTGGACGTGAAGGGTTACTATGCCTGTCTCGCCGACCACATGGACCACATGGTTGAGCAAGGTTTTCTGGTCGGCGAACACCGAAAGATGGTCATGACGGCCTCCACTCCCGGCGACCTGCTCGACCAGTTCGAGGAATACGACCCGCCCCAGGTGGACAAATGGATAAACAGCAAAAAAGGCCTCTAACTAGACCCTTTTAATTCAAGTTTATTCCAGCCGCTTACTGGCAGATTTTATTTTCGTCCAGAGTTTCAAGCCATTTGCCCGGGCCGTAACCGACCACCACGGTTTTGCCTGCAATGAGCACCGGGGTTCCCGGCAGTTCTGCGGCCCTGGCAAGCTCGGCACCCCGGATGACATGGGCTTCATGGTCCGCTTTCAACCTGTCGTATAAATCACTGAGATTGGTGCCTTCCAGCATGTCCGGAAAAGCGGACGTGAACTGGGCAAGCATGATCGCACGAGCCTCGTTCAGATCATTGGTTTTGGGCCGCTTGAGGTCGCTGTACCCAAAATCGACCATGGCCTTGAGCCGGTCTGTCCCGGCAGCGTCCTCCAGAATCCAGGCCACCATATCCGAGCCGATGAAACTCAGGCGGGGGAAAAACAGCAGTTTCAGGCTTCGGTATTTCTCCGAAGACTCGCCAAGCAATTTATGACCCAGGCGGCAATGCCAGCATAACGGGTCGGTCACGACAACGATATCCAGCTCTCCTTCACCTTTTAGTTCAACAACGGCGTGGTCGGCCATGGCGCGATACTCCGGGGCGCAACCGCCCGCTCCTTCGACCTTGCCGGACGGGTCTGCCGTGGGAGTTACCGGAGAGGTCGCGGAAGAATCGCTGCACCCGTGGCCTCCGAAGACGATCAATGCCAAAATGAAGATGATGAGTTTTTTTCGCATGGGCGGAACATATGTTGATATTCGGGAAAAGCCAATGGCGGATAAATGTAAAAAAGCGGCGATTCCCGATCCATTCTCACTCTCATCTGCCTTTTCCTGCACTTAAAAGGTACCACAACGTGACATGCGGTACAATTCCCGATATATACAAATCAAACTTCAAACGGCAAAGCAGGAGAAACTATGCCACCCAAATTGAATCTTGCCGGGTTTACGGCTGAATACCTCATGGATATCCCGGAAATAGACGAGCAGCACAAACTGTTTTTTGAGTTGCTGGACAAAATCGGTGATGCAACCGACGACCTCTACAAACCGCTAAGCGACGACGAAGTGGACAATGTCATCGACGTGCTCAATGAGTTGCGCAACTATGCCCTGCTCCATTTTCGTACCGAAGAATCATACATGCGGGAAATCGATTACCCAGGCCTGCCAAAACAGAAAAATGAACATAACCGGTTCATTACCGATGTCATCCGACTGGAAGCCGAACTCTTGAATGGCTCGGCCATGCCTGCCATCAAGATTCGGAATTTCATGCATGACTGGTATCGTGACCACATCCTCGAACTGGACAAGCCATTTAGCAGTTTTTACAAAAAAAACAGCAAGTAAAAACGAGATCAACCCAGACCTCACAATTCCGGTCCGCACAATCCGTGCGGACCGGAACTTTTTTTGCCCGGCACGCTTGACAGACAGCCCCCTGTGTTTATCTTTCACAACAGTCCCAAAACGGGGCGGTTGCACCGTGCTCGTCTTGCACAAAGAGTTTGAAGGTGGTAGCTCCCCTCCACCAGCTCTTAGAATAAAATTGCATTAATCTGGAGGAATACAGGATGAATTTGAAGCCCCTTAATGACCGTGTTCTGGTCAAACGTCTGGAAATGGAAGAAAAAACTGCGGGTGGCATCTACATCCCGGATTCTGCCAAGGAAAAGCCCATGAAGGGCGAGATCGTGGCTGCCGGTCCCGGCAAGCTCGATGACGCTGGCAAGCGGATCAAGATGTCCGTCAAGACTGGCGATTCCGTCCTGTTCGCCAAGTACGCCGGTATGGAGATCAATATCGAAGGCGAAGAGCATCTGGTCATGCGCGAAGACGACATCCTCGCCATTGTCAGCTAATTTCGTTCCGTACATTTCTATACAACAACATTTTTTTAAGGAGAATACCCCATGGCGAAAGAGATCATTTTTGAAGCCAAAGCCCGCGAGAAACTGAAAGCAGGCGTGGACAAGCTGGCTAATGCCGTTAAAGTCACCCTCGGCCCCAAGGGTCGCAATGTCGTGATCGAGAAGTCCTTCGGCTCTCCGGTCATCACCAAGGACGGAGTGACCGTTGCCAAGGAAATCGAGCTGGAAGACAAGTTCGAGAACATGGGCGCACAGATGGTCAAGGAAGTTGCTTCCAAGACCTCCGACATCGCTGGTGACGGCACCACCACTGCCACCATCCTGGCTCAGGCCATCTTCACCGAAGGCGTGAAGCTCGTGGCTGCCGGTCGTTCCCCCATGGCCATCAAGCGCGGTATCGACAAGGGCGTTGCAGCCATCGTCGAAGAGCTTGAGAAAGTCGCCAAGCCCACCCGTGACCAGAAAGAAATCGCACAGGT